>NZ_AJQF01000131.1:0-4361 GCF_000261705.1 Bradyrhizobium genomosp. III
CGATCGCCGAGATCGCGCAGATCCAGGCGCAGATCGCGACCGAGGTATCCTGCATCCATTCATATTGCGGCCCCTCCTCCAGCACATATTCCAGCGTGCCGAGGAAGCCCGCCATGAACAACAGACCCCACCAGTCGAAGCGGTCGAGCAGCTCGAAATGCGGCTCGTCGAAATCGACCAGCGCCAGCACGCCCAGGGTGATGCCGATGCCGGGCACGACGTTGATGAAGAACAGCCAGTTCCACGACATCAGATCGGTGATGTAGCCGCCGACCGTCGGTCCGATGGTCGGCGCCAGCGTCGCGACCAGCCCGATGATGGGGCCGACGATGTGGAATTTGGAGCGCGGAAAAACGGTATAGGCCGAGGCGAACACCGTCGGGATCATGCCGGCGCCGAGAAAGCCCTGCAGCGCGCGCCAGAGGATCATCTCCTCGATGGTTGTGGCGAAGCCGCAGAGCAGGCTCGAGGCGGTGAAGCCAGCCGCAGAGATCGCGAACAACAGCCGCGTGCCGAAGGCGCGCGACAGGAATCCGGACAGCGGGATCGCAATGACCTCCGCAATCAGATAGGCGGTCTGGACCCAGGAGACCTCGCTGGAGCTCGCTGACAATCCGGCCTGGATTTCGCTCAGGGAGGCCGAGACGATCTGGATGTCCAGGATCGACATGAACATCCCGAACACCATGATGATGAAAGCGAACAACCGCTTCGGCGCGATGCGCTCCGAATCGCGGTCCGCCATCATGGCGGGTGAAGCGGTGGTGGCGTTGGCCATGGTCTGACCTCGCAGCGCTGAGGCTGTGGCTACTGCGGGTGGATCGCGGTGGGATCGTCGAGGTCGACCTCGCTGTCGGCGTCGGCCGCGCCCTTGTTGGTGTCGACGGTCGCATAGACCGACATGCCGGCGCGGAGCAGGTTCTGCTTCGCCACCGACTTTGGCACGCGAATGCGGACCGGCACGCGCTGCACGATCTTGGTGAAGTTGCCGGTGGCGTTGTCGGGCGGCAGCAGCGTGAACACCGAGCCCGCGCCCGCCGCGATGCTGTCGACGACGCCGGAGAACTTGCGCATGCCGTAGGCATCGACCTTGATCGTCACCGACTGGCCGGGACGGATGCGCTTGAGCTGCGTTTCCTTGAAATTGGCGTCGATATAGACGGCGTCCAGCGGCACGATGTTGCCGAGGCGCTGGCCGACCGCGACAAAGTCGCCGGCGTTGACCAGGCGATTGGAGAACGTACCGTCGACCGGCGCGCGCACCGCGGTGAAGCTGAGATCGCGCTCGGCCTTGGCGAGCGTGGTCTTGAGCTCGGCGAGCTGGGCCTGGGCTTCGGCCTGCTGCGCCTTGGCGACATCGACATTACTGATTGCAACGTCGTATGCGGCCTGCGCGGCCTTGACTGCGGCGGCGCCCTGGTCGCGTCCGGCTTCCGAGCTCTCGAAGGTGGCGCGCGAGGCAAACCCCTTGTTGCTCAGGGCCTGCTGGCGCTCATAGTCGAGATCGGCGCGCTTGAGGCCCGCTTCAGCCGAGACGAGTTGCGCCTTGGCCTGCGCCACCTGGCTGTCGAGCGCGGCGACCTGGCGGCCGATGCGATCGATGGTGGCCTGCTGGGTTGCGATCCTGGTCGCGGCGGCATCGACCGCGATCTTGTAATCCCCGTCATCGATGCGGAAGACAATGTCGCCCGCTTTCACGGTCGTGTTGTCGCCGGCAAGGATCGAGGCGATGTGGCCGGAGACGCGCGCGCCCAGCATGGTGTTGTTGGCGCGGACATAGGCGTCATCGGTGGAGATGTAGAAGCGGCCAACCAGCGTGTAGTAGCCGGCATAGCTCGCGGCCGCGAGCGCCAGCACGAGGCCGACGCCCATCAGGACGAACTTGCGCTTGCCGGATTTGGGAGCGCCGGCGGCAGGTGCCTCCGGCGCAGGTGCGACCGGCTTGTCGGTCACGGGCTTCTCCGGCGCCTCGGCGGTGCGGCGCCTGGCTTCCTCGGCCACGTGAGAGCGCAATTGCTCGGCAAGGGGTGCAGCGTTCTCGATCGCAGCATCACCGTCCGCGTGCTCCTCCACCGTTTCCTGGCGAAGGACGCGCGCAGCCTGGTCTCTCGATACGGCCATAAAGGCCTCCCCAAAAAAGCGCGATCAAAGAGACAGCCGGCGTGCGGCCTGTTCCCTCTCGCTAATCCAAATATCATTGACCGAACGGTTCGGTCAATATACATAATAATCCCGGCCGGACCCTACTGACGAGAATCCTTTATTCGGGTTTCATGGCCGCAGACCCGACTCAAAAACCTGCCGAGACCCTGAACCAATGGTTGTAGCCGGCCGCGATCATCTGCACGTCATCCAGGAGGAGGACGGCTCCAAACGTCGCCAGATCCTGGACGGCGCCCGCAAAGTGTTCATGGATCTTGGCTTCGACGGCGCCAGCATGGGCGAGATCGCGCGCGCCGCGCAGGTCTCCAAGGGCACGCTCTACGTCTACTTCGCCGACAAAAGCGCGCTGTTTGAAGCCATCCTCGAGCAGGAGGCGCTCCAGTACGGCCAGGTCGTGTTCAATTTCGATCCGGCGCGCGATGCCGAGACCACGCTGAAGGAGTTCGGCCGGGCCTATATCCATCTGCTCTGCCGGCCCGGCGGCGGATCGGCGATCCGCACCGTGATGGCGATCGCCGAGCGCATGCCCGATGTCGGCCGCCGCTATTATGCGCGGGTGCTGGACAAGTCGATCAACCGCCTCTCCGACTATCTCAAAGCCCATGTCGCCTCGGGCCATCTCAAGATCGACGATTGCAACCTTGCCGCCTCCCAGTTCATGGAGCTGTGCAAGGCGTCCCTCTTTCTGCCCTTCGTGTTCCAGGCCGCGCCCGCGCCGTCGGAACAGCGCATGACCGAGGTCGTCGACAGTGCGACGCGGATGTTTATGGCGGCATACAAGGCGAAGTAGCTGCGCGTTGCGCAGGCCCGTCAGGCGGCACTATATTTGCGGTCATGTCCCGTGATCTTCGCCCGCCCGTCGATATCCTCCATTACGAGATCGTTCAGGAACAGGCCTCGGCGCTTGGACGGATGGGCCGCACACTCGAACAGGCGCTAACCCGCTTGCGCGAGTTCGACGCCGCCCACGCGCTCTCGGAGCTGCCGGCCTCGATGCAACCGGCCAGGCGCAAGCTGGTGATGGAAGCCGGTCAGGCGCTCTGGATGTTCGTGGTGCAGCGTGAGGCGACCGGTCTGCGCGACAGCCGCCATATCATGCGCACCTACAATGTCCCGGGCGAGGTGCAGCTCTGCATGGGGTTGGTCCCCGCACCGGCGAAGCGGACGTAGATCGTAGCCCGCGTGAGTGCAGCGATATGCGGGACCACTATCCCCGGATATCGCGGAGCCTGTCATCGGGCCGGCGCTTCGCGCCGACCCGTTGGCTCATCCGGGCGACAAGAGCAGCTGCGTCCGTCTAATCGTCGGCGTAATCGTCTTCCTCGCGCTTGTGCCCCGTGCTCTTGCGCACACCGAGCGAGCCGGTCACGGAAGGCTCGCGCGCATTCGCGTACGGCCTGCGCGACTGCGCGCGCGAGGCCACCTCTTCACCGGAGACGGCGGCGGGCTGACAGATCAGGCGGCGGCTGGCACGGCGCATCAGATCGACGTGGATGTGATCGTAGTGATAGACGTTCGACCCCGGCGCGAGCACGGTGGTGAAATGCGCGCAAGCGCCCGACTGTACGTCGCGCAAAAATCCCTGCTCCTCCGGCATGCCGCGCCAGCCGTCCTTCACGGTGACGCGGCGGCCGTCGGCGAGCACGAAGGCGGCAATGTCGAGCGCGTTGCCGAAGGCGTGTTCGGAGATGTGAGAATGCGGATTGCCGTTCATGCCGCGGCAGGAATAGGCGGAGATCTGCTTGATCTCGGCGACGCGGACGCCGAACCAGCGCATCGCTGAAGGCTGCACGGTGTCGGCGAGCCAGCGGTCGAGCTCGGACACGATCGGACAGGCGAGCGTCGCGGTCGGCTTGATCGCGACCGGACCGACGGCCGTGACGGGATTGCCCTGCGCCGGGCCAAGGCGCGGCGGCGGCTGCTGCGCCGGCGCCTGCGAGTAAGGTGCCGGCCGCGCCGGATAGCTCGGCGAATTCATGTAGCGCGCCGCGCCCGCGGCATCGGTACCGTCGGGCGGCAGGTCGATCTCGTCCTCCTGCGCCGCCACGCCGGGCGCGTTCAGTAACACCGGCCCGCTTGAGCTGCCATAGCCGGAGGGTTGGCGCACCGCGCTTTCGGGATAGTTCGATCGTTGCGGATAGGACGATGCCGGATAGTTCTGGCTCTGCGGCGTAGTCGACCGCGGCTGCGTCACCGGC
>NZ_AJQF01000132.1:0-21707 GCF_000261705.1 Bradyrhizobium genomosp. III
GTCGGCAAAGCCGTAGCTGCTCGAGGCTTCGCCGATGGCGGCGACCTTGAGCGGAAACTCGGCGCCGCACATGCCGGGCCCGGAGATCGGGTCGATGCGGACGAGATCCGGCCCCTCTTTCACCGCGCCCGATTTCAGGCATGCGGCTTCGGCCTCGGCCCGCCACGGTTCGCGTTCGGCCTGGAAGAAGCCGCGTCCGCAACCCGCTAGCGAAACAAGGACGATGGAGCCGACGAGATACAAACGAACTCCGCGCGTCATGCACGCACGTTCGGTGAATTTACTTAAAGACTCTTCAACACGTTGATTTCAGAGTTCTTTAACCATACGGGCCCGTGCGGGCCCGGAGCGGCAGGCTGAGCGACAGCAAGCCTGACTTTTTCGCAAGGAGACTCTCTGTTAACCATGATGCCCGCGCGCAAAGCGGCGCGCATGGAGGGAGCGACCTCATGACGTTCGCCGGGAGACTGAGCGTTGTCGCCGCATACCTCGCCATGGCCTTCGTCGGCGCCATCGTGCTCGGCATGATTTAGCGGCTTATCGCTCCGATACACGCTCTTCGTCCCTTCTCCCGCAAGGGGAGAGGGGGAGAAAAACTACGACCGCGCGCTCCATTGCCGCGACGTCGTGAGCATTTGCTCTCGCGGCGCCTCGATCCGCGTCCAGTCATTGCCGGAGCACCAGAAGCGGCCGAGCGCGCAGGCTTCGACGTAAAGCCGGCCGGAGCTCTTCAGCATCATGGTCGCGTAATAGGTGTTGCCGCTGGAGCGGCTGTAGATGTTGCCGGTCCAGACGTCGTGCGACTTCGGCTTCATGTTGACGAGCACGCTCTCGCCGCGGCTCGACGCCTCCGTCAGCGCGTAACCGCACAGTGCGGGGCCACAGCGTTCGATGCGAACCGTGCCCTTGGCGCCGGGGCTCTCCCATTCGCCCAGTGGCATATAAGCCGGCTCATCGTCGCTGCGCTGTGCGACCGTTGCGGTCTGCTTGATCTCGGGACTTGGGAAGGGCGGCGGCTCGATGCGCGGCGGATCGAGCGTAACGATCTTCGGCGGGTCGATCCGTGGCGGATTGAGGCTCGGCGCGACGAGTGTCGGCGCCTCGACCCTTGGCGGCGGCAGCACAACAGGCTGCGACGTCGTCGCGGCGACAACAGGGCCGGTCGGCGCCGGTGGCGGCACGACGATGGTTGCTTGCGCCGGTCGGACGGGAGCTGCGGGATAGGCCGGCTGCAGCGGTGCGACCGCAGGCTGCGCGGCTGATGTCGTGTCGACATCGTCTGTCGATCGAAGGCTGCGGCTGGAGACCGACACACAAGAGGCCGACCGGCAATTGCGCGGCGACTCGACATGGAACCGGTGACCGCCGATCGAGAAGGAATAGGAACCGGCCACCGCCGCGGGCGTGATCGCCATCAGTGCGATCAAGGTGCCAAGCGAAGTCGCAAGCCGTTTCATCCACACCTCCTTGAGTGCCGCCGCGAGCTTACACAGAGGCGGCACGGCTGAATGTGCGCTGCCTCACCCAGACGGCGCGGCACCGTTGTGACCCCCATCACAGAACGCCCCGGCCAGTCCGGCGTAGGGTCGAACCACGCTTCATCCACCAGCGACTTCAGTCCATCGGGACCACGCCATTTTCGGAGGCTGTCATGAACAAGCTCACCATCGTCGCCACCGCGCTCTTTCTGGCGTCGACCGCCGCCGCCCATGCCGGCGGCAACACGATCTCGTTCCAGATCGAAGGCCAGCACATCCGCATCGAGACGCCGCGCAACTGCGCCTCGCTCAACTGCGTGACCATCGTGGCACCGGGCCTGTCGGACAAGCCGATCAAGCTGAACAACATCAACCTGAAGGGCCTTGGCGGCTCCAAGGACGATGACGACACCACGCCAAGCACGGCGACTGCGCAGCCCGCGCCGGCTCCGGTGCAGCAGCAGCCGGTGCAGCAGGCGCAGGCGACCGCGCCGGCCGCGCCCGCGGTCACGGCTCCCACCGCTCCGGCCGCGACGGCTGCTGCCGCGCCGTCGGTCGGCTTTGACGCCAATACGCAGCAGGCGCCCGTCGCGGCTCCTGCTCCTGCACCCGCGCCGGTCGCAGTTGCTCCGGCGCCCGCTCCGGCCCCCGTGGCCGCCGCGCCTGTGGTGGTCGCCAACACGCCGATCGGCGTCTGGGCCACCGAAGAGAACAAGGGCAATGTCCGCGTCGAGCAGTGCGGCGCCAATCTCTGCGGCTATGCCGAGAAGACCAATGCGCGCATCCTGATCAACATGAAGCCAGAGGGCTCGAAGTGGAGCGGCCGCATCCACGATCCCGACTCCGGCCGCAATTACGACTCGACCATCGCGATGAAGGGTCCGAATGCGATGCGCGTGCAGGGTTGCGCCTTCGGCGGCATGTTCTGCGGCGGCCAGACCTGGAAGCGCGTGAGCTGACACCGCAGGTGTCATCCCGGGGCGATGCGAAGCATCGAACCCGGGATCTCGCGCGGCGAACTCGCACCACAACTTCGAGATTCCGGGTTCGCGACTTCGTCGCGCCCCGGAATGACGAGTAAGAAGGCGGCGCCAAATCCCTCACCGAACGTGACGTCTGAACGTTCGGCCCTCCTCCTGCCACACACGTTCATCCACCATTCAGGTCCCCCCGGCTGATATCAACCGATCTCGCCTCGCGTTCTCACCGGGACTTCCTCGTGACATCAATGCTGGCCTGGCGCCGCTTCGTGTTCGCGCTCGTGCTGCCGGCATTGCCGCTGGCAGGCGCGAGCGTTGCGATCGCATCCGATGCGATCGAAGTCGCCCAGGCCCAGCCACAAGCGCAGCCGGCGCCAGCGCCCTCCCCAACGCCATCGGCTTCACCGACACCGGCCGCGGACGCACTACCCGCCGCCGTCGAGCCGATCGGCAACGTTGCGACCGTCACGGGCATCGCGACCGTGATCCGCGACAAGAATTCCTATCCGCTGCGCGTGCGCGACGACATCTATCTCAACGACGTGGTGCAGACCTCGTCGAACTCCACGGTCGGCATCACTTTCGACGACGCCACCACGTTCAATCTTTCAGCCAGCTCGAAGATCACCATCGACAATTACGTCTATGAGGACGGCGGCAGGCAGAACTCAGGGATATTCGACGTCGGAAAGGGCACAGTGGCCTTCGTTGCAGCTGCGGTGGCGAAGACCGGTAACATGAAAATCACGACGCCGACCGCGACGCTCGGCATCCGCGGCACCACCGGCGTCGTCGAGGTGCCTGAAGGCGCGGCAGCGAGCAGCGCGCGCAACGTCAACATCAAGCTCTATCCCGACGCCGACGGCCGCGTCGGCCACATCGACGTCGACGACCGCACCAGCGGCACGCGGCTCGGCGCGCTGACGCAAGGCGCGAGCGGCTTTGCGATCCGGCCCGGCGCGGCCACTGCCGGAATCATGCGCTTCGCCGCGGTGCCGATCACGATTCCCGCGCAACAGATCGCACGCGACCGCGGTTTCGTCGGCCAGGTGCATCTGGCGCAAACCACGGGCCGCCAGATCGTCACCGAGCAGCGTGACTTCCGCCGCGCCAATCCGACCGCGCTCAGCCGCATTCCGCGGCCGGCCCAGGCGCCGCAGCAACAACAATTGCAGCCGACGACCGCACCTGGCCAACAGTTGCAGCGGCCGAACGGCCAGCCCGGTCAGAACAACCGTCCGGGTCAGCAGCAGCCGGGCACGCCGGGCCGGCAAGGAACGCAGCAGCCCCCGCGGCAAGGACAACAAGGACAAGGCGGCGTCGTGCAACCGGGCACGCCGCGTGCGGGCCAGGGGCAACTGCCGCGAGGACAACAGCAACAAGGCCAGCCGCAGCGCGGCGAGCAGCAAGGCGCAGGGCGTCCAACGCGCCCTGGACAAGCCACCCCGCCGAACGCCACGCCGCAAACACAGCCGCAGCGTGGTGGGCAGATTCAGCCCGGAGGAGTCGTGCCGTCACAGCCGGGCGGGACTCATCCGCAGTCGCAACCGCCGCGCACCGGCATGCAGCCGGCCCATCCGCCCGCAGTCCAACCGCCGGGCATGCAGCGACCCGGCGGCGTCCAGCAGCGCCTCCCTGCCGCGCAACGCCCCGTAGCGCCGCGCAGACCGGCGCCGGCTCCGAAGGAGAAGGAGCGGCGGTAAAGTTCGGCGTGCATGAGCTCGCTCGGTGCGCTCCCTCGCCCCGCACTTGCGGGGAGAGGGTTGGGGTGAGGGGCTGCTTCCGCAGAAATAGTGGCAGTGAGACTCGCGGAGAGTCCCCCTCACCCGGATTGCATCTACGATGCAATCCGACCTCTCCCCGCAAGCGGGGCGAGGTGAAGACAACTCACGCCTCGCCGCGCAGCCAGGCCTTCACCTTCTGCAGGAGACCATGCCGCAGCTCCTCGACGGATGCGGCTTCGGCCGGCGTCAGCGTCTGCAGCGTTGCATCGATATCGTCGGCCGCGAGCGGCGGCGTCGGCTGGGGCGCGGGCGGCGACGCCAGCCCCGCTGCCGCAAGCGCGATCGGGCCGATCTGGGTCAGAAAGGCGCGCTCATATTCGCGCGACAGGCGCGCAAGCGCGTCGTCCAGCGGCAGCCAGTCGACCGCCTTGATGTCGTTCATCAGCTTGCGGACCGGACCGCCCTCAGCTTCCATGCGCCAGAAATGCACGACCTTGGAACGCCCGCCGGACTGATAGACGAGCGTGCCCAGGAATTCGTGGATGGCGACGTCGTGTCCCGTTTCCTCGAGCACCTCGCGGTGCGCGGCCTGTTTCGGCGTTTCGCCGTCGTCGAGCTTTCCCTTGGGCAAAACCCATTCGTTGCGCTTGCGCTGGCGCACGACCGCGATCAGCGGCACAGCTCCACGCCGCAGCACAATACCACCCGCCGCCATGACCGGCGCTCGCGCCATCACTCACATCCGTGTCGATCTATGCATCCCCACAGGACGATATAGGCGTCGGACGCGGCGGATTGAAGGCTATCCTCTCCTCAACAGCGCTTGACCGGCGCGAATGCGCGTGCCCTCGGCGATGCCGTCGCAGAAGGTGAAATCGCCGGGCGCGAGGATGATGATGGTCGAGCCGTGCTCGAACCAGCCGAGCTCCTCGCCCTTGGCCACGTTGACGTCGCAGGGGAAATTGACCGGGCCGCGGGTCTGCGCGTTCAGCACCATGTCGAGGAAGTGCAGGCGGATGCTCGCGACCAGGATCGCGGCAACCGGCACCAGCGTCACGGCCTCGCCGGTCGCTAGACGCGTCCGGATCACGGCGCGCTCGTTCTTGCAGAACAGACGCTCGACCCGCTTCAAGGCGGTCGGGTTGACGTTCCAGACATCGCCATGGATCAGCGTGACCCGCTCGATATGCGCATCATGGGGTGCATGGAAGCGGTGATACATGCTCGAGGTCAGCCGCAACGTGACGAAGCTTCCGTCGCGATGCTGATCAACCAGTGCGGAATCGCCGAGCAGGTCGAGCAGCGAATAGGGCGCGCCCTTGACCTGAAACAGCTCGGTGTCGGCGATCTTCCCGTGGGCACCGACGATGCCGTCGGAGGGGCTGGCGACAATGGAGGGGTCGGGATCAAAAGGCCGCAGGCCCGGCTTGAGCTCCCGGGTGAAGCAGTCGTGCAGGCTCTTGAAATGAGTCTTGCGCGCCTCCGACAGATCGAGGTCGGAGAACAGCTTCCACAGAGCGATCGAGAAGTCCCGCACAAGCGGATTCTCGATCTTGGAGAACCAGCCCATGAAGCGGGTTAGCGCGGCGCGGGGGATGCGGTTGGTCAACAGGAAGTTGAGGTCTTCCTGCTGGGTGAAAGAGGCGATGAGGGCTTTGACTGTCATGAATCTGTCAGCTCACAGTATTAGCGCTTGTTGTCATGGAAACGACACTCCCGATTCTCTCGATGTCCGTGGCCGCCGCAGCGTCTGCTGCCGCCGTCCTCCCGAAGCTCAAGGCGCGGGTCGAACTGTCCCGCGCCAAGCACCGGTCGCTCGCCGGGCACTCCAAGATGTCGCGCCGGGTGGCAAAGCTGCTCCCGTTCTACGAATTCGAGGGCGACAAATATTTCGGCTGCGACGGCGCGCCTGATAACGTGGTGGCGCAGCGTAAGGACGCCTTCTTCTGCCTTGCCAAGCTTTACGCCGAGCGCTACCCCAGGGGTCGCGCGATGACGAAGGAAGCGGCGGAAACCATCTCCGACCTGAACTTCACCGAGAGCTACCGCGTGCCGTTCCAGTTCTCGCGTCTCGTCCGCGAGCATCTGGGCACCTCGACCTTCATGGAGTCCTCGAGCGGCGTCACCGTCACGGACGTCGACGGCAACACCTCCTACGACCTCACGGGCTCCTACGGCGTCAACATCTTCGGCAACGACTTCTACAAGGAGTGCATCGAGGGCGCCGAGAAGCGGGCGCATGCACTCGGCCCCGTGCTCGGCCCCTACCATCCCGTCATCCTCGAGAACGTGCAGCGGCTCCGCCAGATCTCCGGCCTCGACGAAGTCTCGTTCCACATGTCCGGCACCGAGGCCGTGATGCAGGCGGTGCGGCTGGCGCGCTACCACACCAAGCGCACGCATCTGGTTCGTTTCGCCGGCGCCTATCACGGCTGGTGGGGCGACGTGCAGCCCGGCGTCGGCAACCCGATTCCGGCGCACGAGACCTACACCCTCGCCGAGATGTCGGAGAAGACGCTGCACGTCCTGCGCACGCGCAAGGACATCGCCTGCGTGCTGGTCAACCCGCTGCAGGGCCTGCATCCCAACGCCAACGCGCCCGGCGATTCCTCGCTGGTCGACTCGTCTCGCGGCGGCAATTTCGACCGCGCGGCCTACACTGAATGGCTCGCGAGGCTGCGCGAGGTCTGCACCGAGCGCGGCATCGTGCTGATCTTCGACGAGGTCTTCGTCGGCTTCCGTCTCGCCGCCGGCGGTGCCCAGGAATATTTCGGCGTGCGCGCCGACATGGTGACCTACGGCAAGAGCCTCGCCGGCGGCCTGCCGGTCGGCGTGGTCTGCGGCAAGAAGGAATTGATGCGCCGCTTCCGCGACGACCGCCCCGCCGACGTCTGCTTCGCCCGCGGCACCTTCAACTCGCATCCGTACGTCATGACGGCGATGGACGAGTTTTTGAGCCGCCTCGCCTCCCCGAATTTCCGCGCCATCTATGACGGGCTGGATGCGACCTGGAACGGTCGCGCGCAAAAACTCAACCAGATGATGACCGACGCCGGCCTGCCAGTACGGTTCGCCAACTTCTCGTCGATCTGGACGGTGAAATACACCACGCCGTCCCGCTACAACTGGATGCTGCAATATTATCTGCGCGCCGAGGGCTTGGCGCTGAGCTGGGTCGGCACCGGCCGGCTGATCTTCAGCCTCAACTACACCGACGCCGACTTCAGCGAAGTCGCCGAACGCTTCGTCCGCGCCGCCGGGAAGATGAAGGCCGACGGCTTCTGGTGGCACGATGGCGTGCTCACCAACAAGAACATCAAGCGGCAGATTTTGAAAGAGATGCTGGCCAAGCGCTTCGGGCGCTGAGGCTGCGTGCTCCGACGCCGTCATGGCCGGGCAAAGCCGTCCGGAGGACGGCGTCGCTTCCGCTCGCCTATGCCCGGCCATCCACGTGTCTCCACGCAACGGCCCCAAGACGTGGATGCCCGGGACAAGCCCGGGCATGACGTAGACCATGGACATTCGCGATCCGGGCAACGGCCGTGTCAGGCGTGCTGCTCTTCGAGCGTGGGCTCGCCGATGAGGCCCAGCGTGTGCTCGGGATTGAGGTGCAGGCCGGGGTCCATCAGCTCGCCTCGCATCAGGGCGAGCGGCGCGCTGCGATAGAGCATCAGATCGTGGAAGGGATCGGTCAGGATCTTGGTCATCCAGACGAGGCCGGTCTCGACGTCGCGAATGAAGAACAGGTGCACGGTGCGGAACAACAGACCGCCGCCGCCGACCACGAGCCAGATCTTGGCAACCTGCCGCATGAAGTCGGTCGCGGACGCCCAGGGGGTGAACAGGCCGAACAGCGAGGGATCAGCGAACAGCACCAGGGGCGAAGCCGCCCAGATCGCCATCAGCACCACCTTGCGCTGAAGGTTGTAGCCGACCTTGATCTCTTCCTTGTGCTCGTGGGTGGCCTGGTTGATGTGGTCGTAGCCGTGCGGCTCGAAGAAGAAGTGACCGGCCTGGCGCGAGGTCATCGAGACCAGCCAGCCGACCAGTGCGGAGATGACAGGGTCGATGAACAGCCAGACATAGGCGAAGAGAAAGCTCAGCGCGCTGATGAAGTGCAGGCTCTGATTGATGCGGCTGTGGTGATAGTAGCGATGGTCGTCCCAGCGCTGGATCCGCAGCTGCTCGAGATAATTCTTGATCATGCTCTCCCCCAAAATGCTTTCGGGTACGGGATTACAGGGATTCGATGTAGGCCGTGTGACATCATCATTTTGTCATGTGACGATGTGCAGCGGCGCGATGACGCACGCGACGCGTGAGCTTCAGCTCACGCCGCTTTCGCGACGTCGACCTTGCGGAAGCGCACCAGCGAGAAATGGCCGAGCGGCGGAATCAGGCGGCGCTCGGCGAGCTCGATGCCGTGGGCGCCGGCCAGCCACTTGGCATAGCGCGACCAGGCGAACTCGGCGGTGCGGAAGCCGAGCGGACGCACCACCGGCTGCAGCTTCTGCTCGATGAAGCGGCGCATGCCGGCATCGGCGCTGACGCGGGTGAGGATGATCAGCTCGCCGCCGGGCCGCAGCACGCGGGCGAATTCGTCGAGCGCCTTCTCCGGGTTCGGCACCGCGGTGACGACATATTGCGCCATCACGACGTCGAAGGAATTGTCGGGGAATTCGAGCTTCTCGGCGTCCATCACCGCGAGGCCCTCGACGTTCTTCAGCTTGCCCTCGGCGACGCGCTGGCGCGCCTTGTCGAGCATCGCTTCCGAGATGTCGGTGCCGAAGATGCGCAGGTTCGGTGCATAGAGCGGCAGCGAGATGCCGGTGCCGACGCCGACCTCGAGCACGCGGCCGCCGATCTTGTTGGTGGCCGCGATCGCCGCCTGCCGGCCCTTGGCGAACACACCGCCGAACACGAGATCGTAGACGGGCGCCCAGCGGTCATAGGCCTGCTCGACCGTGCCACGGGTGAGATCGAGCTGCTCGGTGCCGTCAAGGTTCATGATCTTAGCCATCGATGAGGTTCTCGCTGTGGGTCAGACGTTTGGGATCAACCGCGCACCGGCCGCCGCGCCATCCGAGGCGAGGCGCGCAAGGCGCGGCTGGGCTGAAGTGAGGTGAGATTGCCGACGAACTGGCGCGCGCTGTTTTCCCAGGAACGCTCCAGCGCGAAGTTACGGCAGGTCTCGCGCGACATGGTGAGCGCGCGCAGGCACGCGGTACGCAAATCGTGGTCGATCGCGCCGATCGGATGATCGGCGATGACGTCTTTTGGACCCGTCACGGGAAACGCCGCAACCGGCGTGCCGCAGGCCAGCGCCTCCAGCTGCACCACGCCAAACGTATCGGTCAGGCTCGGAAACACGAACACGTCGGCGGCGGCGAGATGCGCGGTGAGATCCGCGCCCTTCTTCTCGCCGAGGAACACCACCTCCGGATATTTCTTCTGGAGCGCCGCCTTCTGCGGGCCATCGCCGACGACGACCTTGGTGCCGGGCAGATCGAGCGAGAGAAACGCTTCGAGATTCTTCTCTACCGCGACCCGGCCCATGGTCATGAAGATCGGCCCCGGCAGATCGAGCCGTGCCGGCGAGTCGGGATGAAACAGCTCGGTGTTGACGCCGCGCGTCCAGAAGCCGAGCCGCTTGAAGCCGCGCTCGGAGAGCTCTTGCCGCAGCGAGGGCGTCGCCACCATCGTCATCGCGGCGGCATCATGGAAGTGGCGCAGCACGGCATAACCGACGGCGGCGGGGATGCCGGTCCGCACCGAGACATATTCGGGAAAGCGCGTCGTGTAGGACGTGGTGAAGGCAAGCCGGTTGCGACGGCAATAGGCTCGCGCGGCCCAGCCGATCGGACCTTCGGTCGCGATGTGGAGCGCGTCCGGCGCGGCCTTCTCGATCCGTCGCGCGATCTCCTTTCCGCTCGGCAGCGCGATGCGCAGGCCCGGATAGGTCGGCAGCGGCCAGGACGGAAAGCCGTCCGGCGTCAGGAAGTCGATCTCGACATCGAGGGCCTTGGCGGCATTCGCCAGCGAGGTCAGGGTGCGGACCACACCGTTAACTTGGGGATGCCAGGCGTCAGTCGCGATTAATACCCGCATGGGGAAATCCCGAGAGTTTGATGATTCTCGGTTTCCGACCATCAACGAAGGATATTTCAGGCGTGTGACGTCACAGAAGTGTCGGCCCACCGTTTTGTTCGTTAACGGGCACCTGCGGCCACGAAACTGTCATGAAACAATCCTTGCCGCCGTGAAACCGTTTTCGGTTTTCCGCGCAAATGTCCCGAAACGTTTTGCGGTTAGTGATCTCAGCAACAGAGCACCGCAACGGTGCCGCGGTGGCCGAAACCACCGAGCAAACAGGGGCGATCACATGTTCAATCTGGATGCGTTCAAGACGTTTTCGCGCGCCGTTGCATTCGGCGCAGTCGCGGTCTCCGCGATCGCATTCGCGGGTAGCGCCAAGGCCGCGCCGGTGCAGCTCTTCCCCTTCTTCCAGCCGCTGCCGCCGTTCGCCGCGCCGCAGCCGATCCAGCCCTATCAGCCCTACCAGGCGCCGACCTATCAGACCGAGCCGTTCGAGGATCAGGACGCCGTGGAGATGCCGGCACGCTTCCGCCGCCAGACCGTCTCCTACGCGACGCGTGAGGCGCCGGGCACCATCATCATCGATACGCCCAACACCTATCTCTATTATGTGCTCGGAGGCGGCCAGGCGCTGCGCTACGGCATCGGCGTCGGCCGCGACGGCTTCACCTGGTCGGGCACGCAGTCCGTCACCAGGAAGGCCGAGTGGCCGGCCTGGACTCCGCCGCCGGAAATGATCGCCCGCCAGCCCTATCTGCCGCGCCACATGGCCGGTGGCCCCGGCAACCCGCTTGGCGCCCGCGCCATGTATCTCGGCGGCACCATCTACCGCATCCACGGCACCAACGCCCCCGACACCATCGGCAAGCGCGTCTCCTCCGGCTGCATCCGCCTGACCAATGATGACGTTTCCGACCTCTACTCCCGCGTCAACGTCGGCACCAAGGTGATTGTGCTGCCGATGACGGAACGGAGAGCGGAGCTCGGAACCGCGACGCGCTGAACCGACAGGACATTGTGACGCAAACGGCCCCGGAACATCCCCGGGGCCGCCTTCGTTTGCCCTCGACATTCCGGCGCGCGCTTGCTGAGGCGCGGGTCCCCGATGGAGGCGCAAATGCAATTCTCGGCGAACTCATGGCTGCGCCCAGTCGCCGGTGCCGGAGCGTTAACGCTGCTCGTGTCCGTACCCTCCTCGCTCGCTCAGCAGCCGGCGAGCGAAGCGGCAGCTCAGCAGGCCTTCAACAATTCCTGCCGCACCTGCCATTCCGTGAAGGAAGGCGACAATCGCCTCGGTCCCAATCTCAACAAGATCGTGGGACGCAAGGCCGGCTCGCTGCCGGACTACAACTACTCGTCCTCGATGAAAGAGGCCGGCTTCGTCTGGGACCAGGACAAGCTCACGCGCTTCATGGTCAAGCCGGACGAGGTCGTATCCGGCAACAAGATGCAGCCCTATGGCGGCGTCTCGGCGGAGGACGCGGCGAAGGTGGTGGCGTATCTGCAGGCGGCGGGCGGGCAATAGTCGCGTGGGCGCCGCGTGTGAGGCTTGCATTCGAAATCTCAGCGCAATCCTTCGAGACGCCCGCCTGCGGCGGGCCCTCAGGATGAGGACGGAGTGTGCGGCAGCTCGTGCTCACGCAGCTATTGCACCAGGGCGCGAATGCCAGTTAGCCTCATCCTTGAGGAGACCGCGAAGCGGTCGCCTCGAAGGACGAGGCGTTCACACCGGCGGAAATCGCTCATCCGCCGGTCCTCTCTGAGATCAATCGCAGCCACGCCGCTGAATGAAACGCGCTCATCAGCAGATACATCGGCACCATCTCGCCGAGCGAAGACCCGCGCCCGGCGGCGCACAGCATGTCCGCCTGACCGCCGCCGATCATGGCCGTCAGCCCGGCCATGATCGCAAAGGTCGGCGTGGCCGCGAGGCCGAGCCATCTGGCAAGGCTGGCGGCACTAGTCACGACCTTCCGCCGCCTCCTGACGAAACGCCTTCTCGCCGGCGTCCGAGATCTCGACCCACTTCTGGTCGGGCGCCGCGCCTTCGGTGTAGCTGTCGTGCCAGTTCCACCATTTGTAGGTCGGCGTCTGCGGATAGCCTTTTGGCGAGTCTTCCCAGACCTCCTGGCGGCCGAGCGGCGTGATGTCGAGATAATTCCAGGTGCCGCCCATCTGCTCGTCGCCGCGGCTCTTGATGAAATAGGTGCGGAAGATGCGGTCGCCGTCGCGGTAGAACACGTTCGTCCCGTGCCATTCGTCGACGCCGAAATCGGCATCAAAGCTGTCGGTGACGGTGACCCACGGCATGGTCCAGCCCATATGCTTCTTCAGCCTGATGATGTCGGCTCGCGGCGCCCGCGAGGCGAACACCAGCGTGGTGTCGCGAGCGTTGAGATGCGCGACGTGGGCGACCTGGTCGGCCACCATGGAGCAGCCGCGGCAGGCGTGATCAGGCCAGCCGAACACGCCCGGCTCGAAGAAGGCGCGGTAGACGATCAGCTGCCGTCGGCCCTGGAACAGGTCGAGCAGGCTGACCTTGCCGCCGGGCCCCTCGAACGAATAGGTTTTGCTCACTTCCATCCACGGCATGCGCCGGCGCTCGGCGGCCAGGGCGTCGCGGGCACGGGTATGCGCCTTTTCCTTCACGAGCAGTTGCTGACGGGCGGCCTCCCAGTCCTGCGGCGACACCACCGGCGGTGTTTGCATGTCGGCCTGTCCGTTGTTCCGTTCGTTTTGGGCTAATGTCATCATGACTCTCCGAATCTCTTGCCTGACGTCTTGCCTGGGCGATCATTCCGCGTCTCGTGGAACCGCTCGCCCTTCACCGCACCTTGTCGGCCGTCAACGAATTCTGGCACCTCGTGGTTGCGCGGTGGGAGTAACAAGTGTGGCGGGATTGACATGGAGTCGCTGATCACGGCCGCAGCGCGCGCGCTCGAGGCCGGCGATCCGCTCGGCGCGCTGAACCGCGTTGCGTTGCGCAACGATGCGCCGTCGCTGGCGCTGCGCGGCATCGCGATGGCGCAGCTCGGCGATCTCGCAAAGGCGAAGACGCTGCTGCGAAGCGCCGCGCGCGCCTTCGGTCCGCGCGAGGCGGTGGCGCGCGCGAGATGCGTGGTGGCCGAAGCCGAGATCGCGCTGGTTTCGCGCGATCTGAGCTGGCCGACGAAGACGCTCGCGGCGGCACGGACGACGCTCGAAAAGCACGGCGATGTCGCCAATGCCACGCATGCAGGCCACATCGAGGCACGCCGTCTTCTTCTCGTCGGACGGCTCGACGAAGCCGAGCGTATCCTCGCCGAGCTCGGCACCTCCCCGCTGCCGCCTGCCCCGCAGGTCGTCCGCGAGCTCGTGGTCGCCGGCATCGCAATACGGCGGCTCAGAACCAAAGACGCGCGCGCGGCGCTTGCCCGGGCAACCCACGCAGCGAGCCTGGCGGGCATCCCAGGGCTGACAGCCGAGGTCGAGAGCACGAACCGCGTGCTCGATACGCCCGCGGCACGCCTGATCACGCATGGCAACGAACGTCCGTTGCTGCTGGAGCAGGTCGAGGAGCTCGCGGCTTCGGACGCGCTGGTCGTAGACACGTTCCATCATTCGGTGCGCAGGCGGGGCACGATCGTCTCGCTCGGAACCCGCCAGGTGCTGTTCGCACTCGCCCGCGTCCTGGCGCAGGCCTGGCCCGCGGACGTCTCGCGCGAGGCGCTGATGGCTGGGGCGTTTCAGGCGAGGCACGTTGATGAATCGCACCGCGCGCGCCTGCGCGTGGAGATCGGCCGCCTCCGCGCCAAGCTCAAGCCTGTGGCCGATGTCACTGCGACGAAGCAGGGTTTTGCACTGACGCCGCGCAAGACGCGGCAGGTCATGGTACTGGCGCGGCCCGTCGAGGAGAAGCACGCCGCTGTCCTCGCCTTCCTCTCCGACGGCGAGCCGTGGTCGAGCTCGGCGCTCGCGCTGGCACTGGGAACCAGTGCGCGCACGGTTCAACGCGCGCTCGACGAGCTGGCGCGATCGAACAAGGTGCAGTCGTTCGGACATGGGCGGGCGCGGCGCTGGATGACGCCGCCTGTCCCGGGTTTCCCGACAGGCTTGTTACTCCCGGGACCGCTCCTGAAGACGTAAGGTAGGAGCACATCACAGGGAGCGATCACATGAAGCGTTCAGCCGCCGAGATCATCAGGGAGTACGGACCTTTTGCCGGCGTCGAGGCCGTGCATGGCGTCACCTATGACGGCAGCCATGTCTGGTTCGCATCCGGCGACAAGTTGAATGCGATCGATCCTGATAGCGGCAAGGTCGCGCGCTCCCTCGATGTCGCAGCCCATGCGGGAACGGCGTTCGACGGCCGGCACCTGTTCCAGATCGCCGAGGATCGCATCCAGAAGATCGATGCGACCTCGGGCAAGGTGCTCACCAGCATTCCTGCGCCGGGTGGCGGTGGCGATTCCGGCCTGGCCTGGGCCGAGGGCTCGCTGTGGGTCGGGCAATATCGCGAGCGCAAGATCCATCAGGTCGATCCGGACACGGGCAAGGTCCTTCGCACCATCGAGAGCAAGCGGTTCGTGACCGGGGTGACCTGGGTCGACGGCGAGCTCTGGCACGGCACCTGGGAGGGCGAGGATAGCGATATCAGGCGGATCGATCCTGACACGGGCAAGGTACTCGAACAGCTCGACCTGCCGGCGGGGACGATGGTGTCAGGACTGGAGTCCGACGGCGGCGACCGCTTCTTCTGCGGCGGTGGCGCTAACGGCAATGTGAGAGCGGTCCGCCGTCCCCGGCGCGGGGCCTGAATGCACGGCAGCGATGCGGTCGCTGCCGTTAGCCCATTCGCCCCAATTCCACCCCATCGGTGCGCTCTAGCGCCCTCCTCGCCTGCCCTGTAGAATCCCTGCCGGGGCGGCTTGGGGGATCGATGCGACTGACGTTGAATCTGAAGACCATCACGATCGCCGTCGTAGTGCTCGCGGCGTCGTTCTTCATCAGCTTGAAGGCCATGGACTGGCTGTCGCCGCGCGCGACGAATTCCGCGCCGCCGGTGGCGCAACTGCCGCCGTTGCCGCCGGTCGCGAAGAGCTCGATCGTCGTGGCGCCGGTCGCCATCGCGCTGTCGGCGATCCGCGACCAGGCCGAGAAGGCCGCCCCGCGCAATTTCGCAGGGAAGGCCGACAACCCGATCTCGCAGATCCTGGAGAACGCCGACATCGGCTGGACCGCCGTGCGCGGGCCGATGGCAGCTGCCGGCGACAAGGACGTGCTGACGATCTCGACACCGCTCAGCGGCAAGCTGAACGTGACGGGCTCGCTGTCCTCGAAAGCCACCGGCGCGCTCGGCGATGCGCTCAGCGGCGTGCTCGGCGGTGACGCAGCGAAACGGATCGGCGCGGTCAACATCAAGAATCTCAACGCCAGCGCTGAGATCAAGGGCAACGTGATCGTCACTTCGCGGCCAAAGCTCGCGGCCAACTGGCATCTCGAGCCCAATCTCGGCGCCCAGGTCAATCTCGGCGACACCAACCTCAACGTCGCCGGCGCCAAGGTCAACGTGCCGGCGCAGGTCAAGCCGCTGATCGACAAGAATGTCGGCGAGCAGATCAACATCGTCTCCGAACGCATCCGCAACGATCCGAGCCTGCGCGAGAATGCGAAGCTGCAATGGGCCAAGGCCTGCCGCTCGATCCCGCTGCAGGGATCGGGCTCCTCGGCCGCGCTTCCGCCGCTCTGGCTGGAGATGAAGCCGATCCGCGCCATTGCCGCGCAGCCGCGCGTCGATGCCCAGGCCGTGACGCTGCTGATGGGGCTGGAAGCGGAGACGCGCGTGACGTCGACGCAGACCAAGCCGGACTGCCCGTTCCCCGACAAGATCTCGATCGTGCCGCCGACCGGCACCGGCGTGAGCATCGGCGTGCCCATCGACGTGCCCTTCACCGAGATCAACAAGCTGATCGCCGCGCAGATGGTCGGCCACACCTATCCCGAGGACGGCTCCGGCCCGGTCGACGTGACCGTCAAGAGCGTCAACGTGGTCCCGTCGGGCGAGCGCCTGCTGATCTCGCTTTTGGTGCGCGCCAAGGAAAAGAAGAGCTGGCTCGGTCTCGGCGCCGAGGCGACCGTGCACATCTGGGGCCGGCCGGTGCTCGACCAGGGGCAGCAGACGCTGCGGCTCACCGACATCCAGCTTGCTGTGGAATCGGAAGCCGCCTTCGGCCTACTGGGTGCCGCGGCGCGCGCGGTGGTGCCGCAGATGCAGCAAGCACTGCTGCAGAGGGCGACGCTCGACCTGAAGCCGATCGCCGCCAACGCGCGCGAGAAGATCGCTGGCGTCATCGCCGACTTCCAGAAAAGCGAGGACGGCGTCAAGGTCGACGCCAAGATCGACAGCCTGACGCTGGCCGACATTGCCTTCGATTCCAAGACGCTGCGCGTGGTCGCGGAAGCCGGCGGCACGCTGAATGTGTCGGTGACGAAGCTGTCGGGGATGTAGCTCGCCTTCATTCGCCGCGCTTGGACGCCTCTTGATCGGTTGCGCCGCTGGCATTCTGATCGGAGGATGCTAAGCTGTTCCTCGCAACCTCGAATGAGGTGCCGACGGCACTGTAGTGGGTAAACGCGAGGTCAACATGGAAGCCGGCATGGTCACGCCTGCGCCGGCACTGGTGCGCTTTTCCGGCATTCAGAAGACCTATGATGGCGAGCATCTCGTGGTGAAGAACCTCGATCTCGACATCAGGAAGGGCGAGTTCATCACCCTGCTCGGCCCGTCGGGCTCGGGCAAGACGACCACGCTGATGATGCTGGCCGGCTTCGAGGTTCCGACCCATGGCGAGATCTACCTCGCGGGCCGGCCGATCAAGAACATGCCGCCGCACAAGCGCGACATCGGCATGGTGTTCCAGAACTATGCCTTGTTTCCGCACCTGACGATCGCGGAGAATATTGCCTTCCCGCTATCCGTTCGCAAGACGAACAAGGCGGACGTGCAGGAGCGCGTTGGATCGGCGTTACGCATGATCAAGATGGAAAACCTGGCGCACCGGCGGCCCGGACAGCTGTCCGGCGGTCAGCAGCAGCGCGTGGCGCTGGCCCGCGCGCTGGTCTTCAATCCGCAACTCGTGCTGATGGACGAGCCTCTGGGCGCTCTCGACAAGCGCCTGCGGGAGCAGATGCAGCTGGAGATCAAGCAACTGCACGAGACGATGGGCATCACCGTCGTTTACGTCACCCACGATCAGAGTGAAGCGCTCACCATGTCGGACCGCATCGCCGTGTTCAACGACGGCATCGTGCAGCAGATCGACAAGCCCGATGCGCTGTATGAGCATCCGGTGAACAGCTTCGTCGCCCATTTCATCGGCGAGAACAATGTGCTGGCCGGCACCGTCGAGACGGTCGACAAGGACTATTGCCGCGTCGCGCTGGCTGGCGGCGGCACTGTCACCGCACGGGCGGTCAATGTATCAGGCGCGGGCGCATCGACCTCGCTGTCGGTGCGGCCGGAGCGGATCACCATTATCCCGGACGGCACCTCCAGCGACGGACCGAACCGGCTGCCGGCCAGGGTGCAGAACACCATCTATCTCGGCGACCACGCGCTGGCCGTGCTCGATGTCTCGGGGAATGCCGAGTTCATGGTCAAGCTTCAGCCCGGCGCACATGACAGCCTGACACACGGTGCAAACGTGTTCGTCACCTTTCACCCCGAGGACTGCCTCGCCCTCGATCCCGTCTGATCCAGCGATCGAACTCAACGCAACGCACATGAAGAAGGAACCATGACCATGCTGAAGCGCAAGATTGGCAAGATTGCTCTGGGTTTCGCCGCGGCCTTCACCGCTAGCGCCGCGCTGGCCACGGTCGGGCAGGCGCGCGACCTCACCGTCGTGTCGTGGGGCGGCGCGTATCAGGATGCCCAGAAGAAGGCCTATTTCGAGCCGTTCAGGAAGGCGGCCGGAATTGCCATGAACGATGAATCCTGGGACGGCGGCGTCGGCGTGCTGCGTGCCAAGGTGCAGGGCGGCGCCGCCACCTGGGACGTCGTCCAGGTCGAGAGCGACGAACTCGCGGTCGGCTGCGAGGAAGGCCTGTTCGAGAAGCTGGACTATTCCAAGATCGGCGGCGAGGCCGCCTACATCCCGCCGTCGGTCAATCCGTGCGGCGTCGGCGCCATCCTCTATGACTTTGTTCTCGGCTATGACAAGGACAAGCTGAAGGAAGCGCCCAAGGGCTGGGCCGACTTCTTCGACACCAAGAAGATTCCGGGCAAGCGCGCCCTGCGTCAGGGCCCGAAGACCACGCTGGAGATCGCTCTGATGGCCGACGGCGTCGCGCCGAAGGACGTCTACAAGGTGCTGGCGACCGACGAAGGCGTCGAGCGCGCGTTCAAGAAGCTCGACACCATCAAGGGCGACATCGTGTGGTGGAAGGCCGGCGCCCAGCCGCCGCAACTGCTCGCCTCCGGCGAAGTCGCGATGACCTCGGTCTACAATGGCCGCATCGACACAGCGAACAAGAACGAGAAGAAGAACTTCGGCATGGTCTGGGACGGCGCGCTGTTCACCCTCGACAGCTGGGTCATCCTGAAGGGCAGCCCGAACAAGGACGCGGCCTACAAGTTCCTGGACTTCGCAGGCAAGGCGGAGAACCAGTCGAAACTGTCGGAGAATATCTCCTATGGCACCTCGAACAAGGACGCAGCCGGACGGCTCGCGCCGGCCGTTCTGAAGGACCTGCCGACGGCGCCTGACAACATCAAGAATGCGGTCGAGATCAACGTTGCGTTCTGGCTCGAGAACATCGACCGCCTGACCGAACGCTTCAACAAATGGGCCGCGAAATAGCGCGCCCGGCAAGGCTCGACGAATGACGGATGCGTCCCTGTCCGGTGCCAATGCGTCGACCGAGGTGCCGCTCAAGCGCCGATTGAGGCGCGCGGAGCGGACACGCCAGGTCAAGGCGTTGGCGCTGGTCGCGCCGCTTCTCGTCTTCCTGCTCTTCACCTTCGCAGGCCCCATCGCCGGCATGCTGTGGCGCGCGGTCGATGACCGGGAGGTGCGTCAGGTTCTGCCTCAAACCTTCGCGGCTCTCGCCAGCTGGAACGGCAAGGACCTGCCGGACGAAGAAGCCTTTGCTGCGCTGGCAAGCGACATCATGGCGGCGCGCACCTCCGGCACCATTGCGATTGCGGCCAAGCGGCTGAATTACGCACTCAACGGTTTTCGCACGATCCTGACCAGCACGGCACGCAATCTGAAGACGATGCCCGAGCCCGGCACGGCCAAGGAGACGCTGGGCAAGATCAATCCGGCCTGGCGCGAACGCACGACCTGGACGACAATCAGGGATGCCAGTGGCCCGGTCACGGGCTTCTACCTTCTGGCGGCGCTCGACCTTGTCAGGAACGTCGACGGCGTGATCGTCGCGGCCCCGCCGGACCAGGCCATCTATCGCAGCCTGTTCACCCGCACCTTCATCATCAGCCTCAGCGTCACCGTACTCTGCCTGATCCTCGGCTTCCCGGTCGCCTACCTCTTGGCGACGCTGCCGCCGAGCCGCTCGAACCTGCTGATGATCTTCGTCCTGCTGCCGTTCTGGACCTCGCTCCTGGTCCGCACCTGCGCCTGGATCGTGCTGCTGCAGAGCAAGGGCGTCGTGAACGACAGCCTGCACTGGCTCGGCATCATCGACGAGCCGTTGCGCCTGATCTACAACCGCTTCGGTGTCTGCGTGGCGATGACCCACGTTCTCCTGCCATTCATGATCCTGCCGCTCTACAGCAGCATGAAGGCGATCTCGCCGGCTTACATGCGTGCCGCGGCCTCGCTCGGCGCGCCACCGGTCACCGCCTTCCTGCGAATCTACCTGCCGCAGACCCTGCCCGGCATCGGCGCGGGAAGCCTGCTCGTGTTCATCCTGGCGCTCGGCTATTACATCACACCTGCGCTCGTCGGCGGCGCCGCCGATCAGATGATCAGCTACTTCATCGCGCTCTACACCACCGAAACCGCCAATTGGGGCCTTGCTTCGGCGCTCGGTGCGGTGCTGCTGCTCGCCACCCTTCTGCTGGCACTGGTCTACGGCAAGCTGGTGCAGGGCCAGCAGGTTACGGGAGGGATGAAGAATTGAGCGACAATGCTTCCCTCCGCACGCCCAGCCAGCGCATCGCGTGGACAGCGACCATCATTGTCTCCACGCTGGTGTTCATCTTCCTGATCGCGCCGATCCTGGCGATCATGCCGTTGTCCTTCAGCTCGGGCTCGTACCTGACCTATCCGCTGCCGGGCCTGTCGTTGCGCTGGTATGACGACTTCATCAATTCGCCGCGCTGGATGAATTCGCTGAAGAACAGCATGATCATCGGCGTCGCCTCGACGCTGCTGTCCATGGTGCTCGGCACGCTGGCCGCGCTCGGTCTGGCGCAGTGGAAGAGCCGGTTCAAACCGCTCGTGCTGGCCTTCGTGCTGTCGCCGGTCGTCGTCCCCGGTGTCATCACCGCGGTCGGCCTGTATTTCTTCTTCGCGCCGATCGGACTGACCGGCAGCTATCTCGGCTTGATCCTGGCCCACACCGCGCTGGCGACGCCTTTCGTGGTGATCACGGTCGGCGCGACGCTGCAGAGCTTCGACACCAATCTGGCCCGCGCCGCCGCCTCGCTCGGCGCCTCGCCGCTCGAGGCGTTCCGCCGCGTGATCCTGCCGCTGATCCTGCCCGGCCTCGCTTCGGGTGCATTGTTCGCCTTCGCGACCAGCTTCGACGAGGTCGTGATCGTTCTGTTCATGGCAGGTCCGGAGCAGCGCACCCTGCCGCGCGAAATGTTCAGCGGCATCCGCGAGAACATCAGCCCGACGATCACGGCAGCGGCGGTCATTTTGACGACGGTCTCGGTGGTCCTCCTCGCCACCCTCGAAGGCCTGCGCCGCCGCAATGAACGGCTCAAGGGTGGCGGCTGAGAGCCGGGCGTGACTTCTCTCCTTCCCCGCAAGGACGGCGGCAGTATCGTAGGGTGGGCAAAGCGAAGCGTGCCCACGCTTCTATCGCAATGTTGGTGAGATGGTGGGCACGGCGCAAGTGCGCCTTTGCCCACCCTACGATCCTGATCTCGCTGATCCTGCTTCGCGGAGAGAGGCGAAGGGGAACACCGCCCGCCCCTTCTCTTTTTGCATCCCGCTATGGCGCACACCGCTTAGCTGCCGTGACTGATTGTCGCTAGAACAGTCCCCGCAACAAAGCCCGAATAACAACACACAGGGAGAAGAACAACCATGCAAAAACTCATCGCAGCCGTCGCGGCCGGTCTCGCCCTCGCCGCTACGTCCGGCGCGGCGCAGGCGCAGATTTCCGACGACGTCGTCAAGATCGGCGTGCTCACGGACATGTCGAGCCTCTATGCCGACGCGACCGGCAAGGGCTCGCTCGCCGCCGTCGAGATG
>NZ_AJQF01000133.1:0-4729 GCF_000261705.1 Bradyrhizobium genomosp. III
GAACAAGCCCGACGTCGGCGTCAACATCGCCCGCAACTGGTATGACAACGACAAGGTCGACGCGATCTTCGACGTTCCGACGTCGTCGGTGGCGTTGCCGGTCTCGGCCCTGACGCGCGAGAAGAACAGGATCCACATCAATTCCGGCGGCGGCTCGTCCGACATCACCGGCACCGCCTGCTCGCCCAACACCGTGCACTGGACCTACGACACCTATGCGCTGTCGAACGTCGCCGGCAAGGCGATGGTGAAACGCGGCGAGGACAGCTGGTTCTTCGTCACCGCCGACTACGCCTTCGGCATGGCGCTGCAGCGCGACGCCGCCAACGTCGTCAAGGAGAGCGGCGGCAAGGTGCTCGGCGAAGTCCGCCATCCGCTCAACTCGTCGGACTTCTCCTCCTTCCTGCTCCAGGCCCAGGCCTCCAAGGCCAAGGTGGTCGCATTGGCCAATGCCGGCGGCGACACCACCAATGCACTGAAGCAGGCGTCCGAGTTCGGCCTGACGCAGGGCGGCCAGAAGATGATCGCGCTCTTGCAGGAGATCACCGACACGCATTCGCTCGGCATCAAGGCGACGCAAGGCCTGATCGTCACCGACGCCTTCTACTGGGACATGAACGAGGAGACTCGCGCCTTCTCCAAGCGCTTCAACGAGAAGGTCGGCCACATGCCGACCATGATCCAGGCCGGGCTCTACTCGGCGACCATGCACTATCTGAAGGCGATCGACGCCATCAAGAGCGACGAGGCGCCGAAGGTGATGGCGCAGATGCGCAAGACGCCGGTTAACGACTTCTTCGCCAGGAACGGCAAGATCCGCATCGACGGCCGCATGGTCCACGACATGTATCTGTTCGAGGTCAAGAAGCCCGAGGAATCCAAGGGCGAGTGGGACCTCTACAAGCCGATCGCCACCGTGCCCGGCGACGAGGCCTTCCGTCCGCTCGACAAGGGCGGCTGCCCGCTGGTGACGCACTGAGAGCCGTCTCCCTCCCCCCGCTAGCGGGACGAGGTAAGAAATAGACACGACAGCGCGCCCGGCGAAAACCGGGCGCGCTTCGTTCAGGCAGTTGCGCGGGCTGCATTACTCCCTGCATTACTCCGCGTACTTGAACTCCGGCATGTTCTTCAGCTCGTCCTTGCTGGCATTGAACACAGCGTGGTCCGGATACCACTTCGAGGTGGACGACGTCGTGGTCGCAGCCGGCCTGTCGGTGCCGGTCGCAGCGCCTGTCGTGGTGGACGCGGCGGGCTTGGCGCCCGGGTTCGTGCCGGTGCCGGTATAGGCGACGGCCTCGTTGACGAACTTCAATTTCTCATAGGGCACGGCGACCAGATGCTCGCCCATGCCGAGGAAGCCGCCGACGCCGATCACGGCAATCTTGACGTTGCCGCTCTTGTCCATCAGCAGCTCGTTGATCGAGCCGATGTTCTCGTTGGCCTCGTTATAGACCTTCAGGCCCGACATCTTCGACGTACGCCACTCGCCAGAAGCGGTCGTGGTGGCCGTCGTCGCGGTGGCCGCGGTCGGCGCCTTGTCGGTGGTGGCGGTCGGCGATTGCGCGAACGCCACGGTCGCAAGCAGTGCGGTGCCGGCGAGGCCGGCGGCGATGGATTTCGTCAGCATGTTGTCCTCTCCTTCACAGAAAAACTCGTGTAGAGAAAACAGCGCTGATCACACGCAGTTCCGTGCGCGCCGCAATTTCGTCGCGCTATGCGCGAGCGCGCAAACCTCGCAGGGAGTGTTCCTGCGTCACC
This sequence comes from Bradyrhizobium genomosp. III, assembly GCF_000261705.1. NCBI lineage: Bacteria > Pseudomonadati > Pseudomonadota > Alphaproteobacteria > Hyphomicrobiales > Nitrobacteraceae > Bradyrhizobium > Bradyrhizobium genomosp. III. The sequence continues at coordinate 1,759 of NZ_AJQF01000133.1, forward strand.
CAGGAACATTTTGCGGCGCACGGTTCCCCGCCGACGATCATGCGCCCTGGGTGAAGCACGATCGCGGCGAGGACCCGCGCCGACCCGCGTCGCTCAGGGTCAGCTCTTGTAGTCGATCAGAAGCGCGGAGAAGTCGGAATTGCCGGACGAGCCGCCGTTGGCGCCGTAAGGCGAGCTCGATGATTGCGACTGCTGCAGCGCCTGCAGGAACTGCTGGAGGATCTCGGCGGTGGTCTGGTCGCTGGAGGTACTGCTGGTCGAGTCCGTGGACGACGCCGAATCCGAGGAGCTGTCGTCCGGCGGCGGACCGGGCGGAGGTCCGCCTGCACCACCGGGGCCGCCCGCCCCGCCCGGACCGTTCGCGAAGGCGGACTGAAACACGTTCTTCAGCTCCTCGGCCTGGTCCGAGGTCAGCGTGCCGTTCGACACCTCTTTCGAGATGAGGTCGTCGATCTTCGATTGCATCTCGTCCTTGGAGGGGCGCGTGCCGCTGGACTGGTCGCTCGACCGGCTCTGCTGGAGTGCCGTGTCGATGTCGGTCAGCGCCGTCGAGAGCGCCGACTGGTCCGAAGACGAGATCGTGCCGGCGGATACTTCCGATTGCAATTCCTGCTGCAGCCGCTGAAGCGGCGACTGGTGGTTGCCGGCGGAGGCCGCCGAAATCGAGGTCATGATGGCTCCTTGGATTTTGCGGGGTTTCGTCGCGGACCACGCCACGCTATGGTTAACGGCCTTAACGAGACCTTGCCCTTTCGCGACGGCGCGATTGCCGCCTGTTGCGGGAAGCCAACCAGAAACAATCCGAAACAAAAATCTTCGCCATTTGGCCCGAATCCTGGACAAACAAAGCGCATGGCCATTCCCAATCCCAACATCCTGGTCGTCGAAGACGACCGCGAAACCCGGACGTTGATTGCGAAGTACCTGCGCAACAACGCCTGCAACGTCACCGCCGTGAGCGACGGCCGCGAGATGTCGCGCGCCATGGCCGATCACCGCGTCGACCTCATCATCCTCGACGTCATGCTGCCGGGCGAGGACGGCCTCAGCCTGTGCCGCAAGGTGCGTGCCGAGGCGCAGACGCCGATCATCATGCTGACCGCGCGCGGCGAAGACGTCGACCGCATCGTCGGCCTCGAGATGGGTGCGGACGACTATCTGCCGAAACCATTCAACCCGCGCGAGCTGCTCGCCCGCATCAACGCCGTGCTGCGCCGCCAGGCCGCGGCTCAAGCGGCAAGCTCGATCGAAGGCGCGAGCACGCTCACCTTCGAGGGTTGGCACATCGACCTGCGGCTGCGCGAGCTGCGCAATCCGGAAGGCGCGCGCGTCGCGGTGACCAGCGCCGAATTCGATCTCCTGCGCACGTTCTGCGAACGGCCCGGCCGCGTGCTGTCACGCGACAGCCTGCTCGACCTCACGCAGGGCCGCAACACCGGATCGTTCGAACGCTCCATCGACGTGCTGGTCAGCCGCATCCGCCGCAAGATCGAGCCCAATCCGGCCGATCCCACCCTCATCAAGACGGTGCGCTCCGGCGGCTATCTGTTCACGCCGCGAACGCAGGTTGCAGGCCCTCAAGCAGCAAGCCCTCAAGCAGCGAGCACTGAAGCGGTTGCGGCGCCCCTGAGCAGTTGAAGCGGGCGCCGAGGATGAAGCCGTTCGGATTCTTCCACCTCAAGGGGATCGGCGGGCAGATCGCCGCGCTGGTGCTGGCTTCGACCGTCGCGCTCCATCTCGTCGTCACCACCGCCTTCCTGATCAGCCGGCCCGACCGCCCCGACACGCCGCCGGACGGCGCGCATCAGTTGACCGATGCCGCGCTGCTGCTCGGCTCGGCCGAGGCCGGCGAGCGTCCGCGCCTCGTCGCCGATCTCGCGCGCGCCTTCCCCAAGCTCGGCATCGAAATGCTCGCGCCCGGCACCGCAAGCGTCGAGGAGAACGACAATCAGCACCTGCGCGGGATGCGCCGTCATCTCGGGCGCGGCTACCGGGCGGTCCAGCTGACCTCGGACGGCACAGTATCCCGCGTCGGTGTCGCGTTGCCCGACGGCACCATGATCGCCGGGCATGTCGAGGGCGGGCCGCGGCCATGGTTCTGGGGCGCGCCGTGGCTGATGGCGCTGATGTCGGCTTTCATCTGCGTCAGCGTGCTCGGGCTGTGGGCGGCGCGCGCGCTGGCCGCTCCGCTGTCGTCCTTCGCCAAGGCCGCCGAGAATTTCAGCCTCGATGGCGGGGCGGAGCCGCTGCCGGAGCGCGGCCCGGAAGAGATCCGCTCGGTGGCGCGCGCGCTCAACCGCATGCATGAACGGATCGCCCGCCTGATGTCGGATCGCACCAGGATGCTCGCTGCGATCAGCCACGATCTGCGCACGCCGATCACGCGGCTGCGCCTGCGCGCCGAATTCATCGAGGACGAGGGCAACCGCAAGCGCATGCTGGTCGATCTCGACCAGATGCGCGCGATGCTGGAATCGGTGCTGTCGCTGCTGCGCAACGACCGCAAGGTCGAAGCCGTGACGCTGGTCGACATCGCCAGCACGCTCCAGCTCGTCGCCGACCAGTTCGGCGACATGGGCCATGTCGTGCATTATGACGGGCCGGCGTCCATGACCGCCGCCGCGCGGCCCGACGATCTGCATCGCGGCGTCACCAACCTGGTCGAGAACGCCGTGCGCTTTGGCGCCGAGGTGACGATCCGCCTCGACATCTCGGGCACCACGCTCGTCATCGACGTCGAGGACGACGGCCCCGGCATTTCAGATTCGCGCAAGCAGGAGATGCTCGAGCCGTTCGTGCGCGGCGACGATGCGCGCACCATGGACGAATCCACCGGCTTCGGGCTCGGCCTGTCGATCGCGCGCTATCGCGCTCGCCCATGGCGGCGAGCTGTCGCTGCACGACCGCAACCCACATGGACTAATCGTACGGATGCAATTGCCGCTCTGGCAGCAGCCGCGGCTCGCCGCCT
>NZ_AJQF01000134.1:0-4113 GCF_000261705.1 Bradyrhizobium genomosp. III
GCGGTCTCGTCGAAGATGGCCACGGCCTCGAAACGATAATTGCAGGCGTGGCAATTCCAGAGATAGGAGACGCGCCCCTCACCCGGCTCGATCCAGTCAGGCTGCGGGATCGGCGTGCCGCATTGGGCACAGGGGTTTTGTCTGGGGATGTCGCCGGCATACAGCCTGGCCATGTTTGATTTTGTCATGGCACCTCTCCCGATTTGCAGCGTCTTCTTACTCGCTTTCGCTGGCACGCGCGAATAGACAGGCGTGCTGCCGCGAGCGGGGGTCGTCCGCCCCCGAAGCTCTCTTGCGCCAGCTTTGAGTCGTAACAGCGGCTCGGCACCGCAAAATCGGGCGATGGCGGCGTTTGGTCACATCATCGCCGCGTTCGGAAGGCCTAACGACGACTGGGCGCAGGTCACTCTAGGGGACCTCAGGGATATCTGATGAAAATTGTACGCATTGCCGCGCTGCTCGCGGCCGGATTGACATTGCCGCAGGCCGCAATCGCGGGTGAAGCTGAATATGCCGAGATGGTCGCGGCTCATGCCCGCGCCAACGGCGTGCCGGAAGCGCTGGTGCATCGCGTGATCATGCGCGAGAGCCGCTACCAGCCACACCTCGTCGGCCGCGGCGGCACCATCGGGCTGATGCAGATCAAGCTCGCGACCGCCCGCGGGGTCGGCTACACCGGCGACGCCGCCGGTCTGCGCGATCCCGACACCAACCTCACCTATGCCGTGAAATATCTCGCCGGCGCCTATCGCGCCGCCAATGGCGACCACGCCCGGGCCGTGCGTTATTTCGCCGGCGGCTATTACTACGCCGCCAAGCGGCAGCGGCAGGAGACCGTGCAGATCGCCAATATGGGCGTTACCAATATGGGCAATATGGGCCAACCCTGGCTCGAGCCGAATGGCAACCCGCAGCCGATGTTCGACAGCGTCCCGCATAAGAAGCTGGCCCAGCGCGTCCGCAACGCGCGGGCGCAGGCGCTGAAATAACTCCCATGTCCCGGACGCGCTGCGACGCGAAGCGTTGCTGCGCAGAGCCGGGACCCCGCATCCCTGCATCAGCATGGGCCCCGGCTCAGCAGCGCACCCCTGCGTGATGCGCTGCGTCCGGGGCACGGCTGCAGTTCCCGTCAACACGCGTTGACCACCCCGCCCCACTGTCCTACATTAGAGCCGTTCCGAGGGGTGCTCCGAGGAGGAGCTGAGATACCGCTAAATGGGCAATACCGCCCAGGACCGCGGTGACCCTTTGAACCTGATCCGGGTCATGCCGGCGAAGGGACAGGGATGTTGCAAACGACCAAGCGACAGGATTCACCGGTATCCATCATCGGCGCAGGCATCGCGGGTGCCTGGCAAGCCCTGCTGTTCGCGCAGGCCGGCCATGCCGTGACCTTGCACGAGCGCGGTGACGAGGCGATGACGGACGCCACCAGCCATTGGGCCGGCGGCATGCTCGCGCCCTATTGCGAGGCCGAGGTCGCCGAACCCATCATCAGCCGCCTGGGGCTGCGCTCGCTCGACCTCTGGCGGCGCGAGCTGCCCGATACGCCGTTCAACGGCTCGCTGGTCGTCGCCCATCCGCGCGAACGCAGCGACTTTGAGCGCTTTGCGCGCATGACCGAGGACCACCGCCGGCTCGATGCCTCAGGCCTCGCCGCGCTCGAGCCATCGCTGGAAGGCCGCTTCCGCGACGCGCTGTTCTTCCCGGCCGAGGGCCATGTCGAGCCGCGCCGCGTGCTGCCGCAGCTGCACGAGCGCATCCGCGCCGCCGGCGGCACCATCAAGTTCTCCAGCGACGTCGCAGCCGGGGATCTCGACGGCATCGTGATCGACTGCCGCGGCCTTGGCGCCCGCGACGAGCAGAGCGAGCTTCGCGGCGTCAAGGGCGAGATGATCCTGATCGAGACCAGCGAAGTGCAGCTTGCGCGCCCGGTGCGGCTGATGCATCCGCGCTGGCCGCTCTACGTGATTCCGCGCGAGGACAATCTGTTCATGCTGGGCGCGACCTCGATCGAAGCCGAGGACACCGGCGTCAGCGTCCGCTCCGCGCTGGAGCTCTTGGGCGCCGCTTACGCCGTGCACCCGGCGTTCGGCGAAGCCCGCATCGTCGAATTCGGCTCCGGGCTTCGTCCCGCCTATCCCGACAATCTGCCGCGCATCGGCATTCGCGGCCGCAGGATCAGCGTCAACGGCCTCTATCGTCACGGCTTCCTGATCGCGCCGGCGCTCGCCGAGCTGACGCTTGCCTATGTCGAGCGCGGCCAGATCGACAACGAGGTGATGCAATGCGTTTGATCGTCAACGGCGAGCAGCGCGAGGTGACTTCGGGAAGCGTCGATGCGCTGCTCTCGGAGCTCGACTACGAGGGCACCCATTTCGCGATCGCGCTCAACTACGACGTCGTGCCGAAAAGCCGCTGGGCCGAGACGGCACTGAAGGCCGGCGACGAGATCGAGATCATCACGCCGCGGCAGGGAGGGTGAGGTGATGGTGGCACGCTCTATCCACTTGTCGTCCCCGCGAAGGCGGGGCCCCATAACCCCAGGGAGCGGTTATGGCGCTCAGTCTCCCCCCGCGTGCCCCAGGAGAAATCACGCGGTATGGATCCCCGCCTTCGCGGGGATGACAACTGCATTTGAGGAGACACCGTCAACATGGTGACCTTCTACGGCAAGACTTTCGCCTCCCGCCTGCTGATCGGCAGCGCGCTCTACCCCTCGCCGGCGATCATGCAGGAAGCGATCCGCGCCTCCGGCTCGAACATCGTCACGGTGTCGCTGCGGCGCGAATCCGCCGGCGGCAAGACCGGGGACGCGTTCTGGAATCTGATCCGGGAGCTCGATGTCACGGTGCTGCCGAACACCGCGGGATGCCGCAGCGTGCGCGAGGCCGTGACCACGGCAAAGCTCGCCCGTGAATTGTTCGGCACGAGCTGGATCAAGCTCGAAGTCATCGCCGACAACGACACGCTGCAGCCCGATGTCGTCGGCCTGGTCGAAGCCGCCGGCATCCTGATCAAGGACGGCTTTGAAGTGTTCCCCTATTGCACCGAGGATCTCTCGGTCGCCAACCGCCTGGTCGATGCCGGCTGCAAGGTGGTGATGCCGTGGGCCGCTCCCATCGGCAGCGCCAAGGGCATCACCAATCGCGACGCGTTGAAGCTGCTGCGCGAGCGCCTGCCCGATATCACGCTGGTGGTCGACGCCGGCCTCGGCGCTCCCAGCCACGCGGCGCAGGCGCTCGAGCTCGGCTATGACGCCGTGCTGCTCAACACCGCAATTGCAAAAGCCGCCGATCCCGTCGCGATGGCAAAAGCCTTCCGCCTCGGCTGCGATGCCGGCCGCACCGCTTATGAAGCCGGGCTGATGAACGCCCGCGACTTCGCCTCCCCCTCCACCCCTGTCGTTGGGACTCCGTTCTGGCATGCCGTATCCTGATCGATTTTATCCCGTCGTCGACAGCCTCAAATGGGTCGAGCGGCTGACAAAGCTTGGCGTCGGCACCATCCAGCTGCGCGCCAAGGAGCTCAACGACGCCGACGCGCTGCAGATCGTCACCGACGCGCTGGCGATCACCAAGGACACGCAAGCCAAGCTGGTCGTGAACGACTATTGGCGCGCCGCCGTCGTCGCCGGCGCGAAGTACCTGCATCTCGGTCAGGAGGATCTGGTGGAAGCCGACCTCAAGTCCATCCGCGAGGCCGGCCTCTCGCTCGGCATCTCCACCCATGACGATGCCGAGCTTGAAACCGCACTCAAGGCAAAGCCCGACTACGTCGCGCTCGGCCCGATCTTCTTCACCACGCTCAAATCGATGCGTTTCGAGCCGCAGGGCATCCCGAGGATCACGGAGTGGAAGAAGCGCATCGGCACCATTCCGCTGGTCGCGATCGGCGGCATCAAGTTCGAGCAAGCCGCGGAGATCTTTGCGGCGGGCGCGGATTCTATCGCGGTGGTGTCCGACGTGACGCAAAACGCCGACCCCGATGCCCGCGTGCGGCAATGGCTTGGCCTGTCCACGGAGGCTGCGTGATGTGCGCTCCGCTCTCACCCCACACTCCGCTGTCATCGCCCGGCTTGACCGGGCGATCCAGTACGCCGCGGCTTCTCGG
>NZ_AJQF01000135.1:0-8794 GCF_000261705.1 Bradyrhizobium genomosp. III
GCTCCAGCGCACCGCCGCGGACTACTGGATCCCCGCCTTCGCGGGGATGACAGCGGTAATTGCCTCTCGCACAGCGACATCAACGAATTAAACCGGAGGATCCCCATGAACATCCGCTCCAACCCCGAAAAAACCATCCCCGCCGTCACCACCGGCCCCCTTCCCTCCTCGCGAAAGATCTTCGCCTCCCCCGACGCCGCGCCCGACCTGCGCGTACCGCTGCGCGAGATCATCCTGTCGGAAGGCGCCGGCGAGCCGAACCTGCCGGTCTACGACACCTCCGGCCCCTACACCGATCCGAGCGTCACCATCGACGTCAACGCCGGCCTTGCCCGCAACCGCAAAGCCTGGGTGCTGGAGCGTGGCGGCGTCGAGGAATATCAGGGCCGGCAGATCAAGCCGGAGGACAATGGCAGCGTCTCCACCGACAACGCCGCGCGCGCCTTCAGCGCCTATCACCAGCCGCTGCGGGGCCTTCCCGGCCACAAGATCACGCAGCTCGAATTCGCCCGCGCCGGCATCATCACCAAGGAGATGATCTACGTCGCCGCGCGCGAAAACCTCGGCCGCAAGCAGCAGCTCGAGCGCGCGGAAGCCGCCCTCGCCGGCGGCGAAAGCTTCGGCGCCTCGGTGCCTGCCTTCATTACCCCGGAGTTCGTGCGCGACGAGATCGCGCGCGGCCGCGCCATCATCCCCTCCAACATCAACCATTCCGAGCTCGAGCCGATGATCATCGGCCGCAACTTCCTCACCAAGATCAACGCCAATATCGGCAACTCCGCGGTGACGTCGTCGGTCGAGGAAGAGGTCGAGAAGATGGTGTGGGCGATCCGCTGGGGCGCCGACACCGTGATGGACCTCTCGACCGGCCGCAACATCCACACCACCCGCGAATGGATCCTGCGCAACTCGCCGGTGCCGATCGGCACCGTGCCGATCTACCAGGCGCTGGAGAAGTGCAACGGCGATCCGGTCAAGCTGACCTGGGAGCTCTACAAGGACACCTTGATCGAGCAGTGCGAGCAGGGCGTCGACTATTTCACCATCCACGCCGGCGTGCGCCTGCAATACATCCACCTCACCGCCAGCCGCGTCACCGGCATCGTCTCGCGTGGCGGCTCGATCATGGCGAAGTGGTGCCTGGCGCATCACAAGGAGAGTTTTCTTTACACCCACTTCGACGAAATTTGCGACTTGATGCGCAAGTACGACGTCTCCTTCTCGTTGGGCGATGGATTGCGTCCGGGCTCGATCGCCGACGCGAATGATCGCGCACAGTTTGCCGAACTCGAAACGCTCGGCGAACTGACAAAAATCGCGTGGGACAAGGGCTGCCAGGTCATGATCGAAGGTCCCGGCCACGTGCCGATGCACAAGATCAAGATCAACATGGACAAGCAGCTCAAGGAGTGCGGCGAGGCGCCGTTCTACACGCTTGGACCGCTGACCACCGACATCGCGCCGGGCTACGACCACATCACGTCAGGGATTGGTGCGGCCATGATCGGCTGGTTCGGCTGCGCCATGCTCTGCTACGTCACGCCGAAGGAGCATCTCGGCCTGCCCGATCGTAACGACGTCAAGGTCGGCGTCATCACCTACAAGATCGCAGCTCACGCCTCCGATCTCGCCAAGGGCCACCCGGCGGCGCAACTCCGCGACGACGCCCTCTCCCGCGCGAGGTTCGACTTCCGCTGGAGCGATCAGTTCAACCTCGGCCTCGACCCCGACACCGCGAAAAACTTCCACGACGAGACCCTGCCGAAGGAAGCCCACAAGGTCGCGCATTTCTGCTCGATGTGCGGACCAAAGTTCTGCTCGATGAAGATCACGCAGGACGTGCGGGACTATGCGGCGACGCTGAATGATCCGAACTCGGTGGGCATGTCGCTGAGCGGCACGGCCGAGGACGGCATGGCGAAGATGAGCGCGAAGTTCAAGGAGATGGGGAGCAGCGTTTATCTGGATGCGGAGAAGGTGAAGGAGAGCAATCGGGTGTTGTGAGGGTTACCCGACCGAAGGTCGAAAAATGGTCGGGAGACGCGCTTCCCGACCATTATAGGCGCAACCAGAACGCGACACGATCCGATCTTTCTTGTTCGTTTTGCAAGAGTTGCGCGCAAACCGCTGTCGATGGCAGGAATTTCGTCACTAGAAATTACTCTGGAATGGCTCTCGCGGCAGGAAGCGCAGCTCAACGGGATTCCAAAATTCGGCGCAACCAAAATCCCCTCTTGATTGCTGCGTTCACGAATACGAACAAGCCTTCAGATGCGCTGAGGCACTGGCGCGGCGAGCATGGGACGCAGCAAACGAAAATGCCCCTTTTCTTCGTTTTCGTTGCATCAAACGATCACCAAGACGCGACATGCCCGGGTCCGCCCCCCACCGCCTCCCCGACCAACTCCGCCCCAACCTCCGCCTCGTCTTCGTCGGCACCGCCGCCTCGACGCGCTCGGCCGCGGTCGGGCACTACTACGCCCATCCCGGCAACCGCTTCTGGCGCGCGATCCATGAGGCCGGGATCACGCCGCGGCGGTATCAGCCAAGCGAGTTCGCATCGCTGATCGCGCTCGGCATCGGCTTCACCGATCTCTCCAAGTCGGGCGCCGGGATGGATCACCAGATCGCGGCGGAGACGATCGACGTATCAGGCTTCAGGGCGAAGATGGACAAGTATCGGCCGCGGACGATTGCGTTCACCAGCAAGAAGGCGGCGAGCTTGTTTTACGGCAGGGCATCGGCTGCGATTTCGCTGGGGCGGCAGCCGCGCGATGCAAGCTTGCCGGAGATTTTTGTGCTGCCCTCGCCGTCCGGTGCTGCGTCGGGGAGTTGGACTCTGGAGCCGTGGCGCGAGTTGGCGGCGTGGATTGGTCGTGAGGTGAGCTGACAACGGCGCGTCACACTCCGCCGTCGTCCCGGCGAACGCCGGGACCCATAACCACAGGGAGGGGTTTGGCGAAGACTGTTCGTTTCGGGAAGGGGACCAACCGCAACAGATAAATCACGCGGTATGGGTCCCGGCGTTCGCCGGGACGACACCGTTTGTTTGGCTACACGCGGGAGAAGGAACGAACCGTTGTCGGAATCCGCGCTGCCCGTTCGTCCTCGAACCAAACGCGCGCCACATGGAGCCACTTATGCCCCCCACCATCACTGCCTTCGAAAGCTCCCCCGACCGCGGCCGGGGCCAAGCGCGCGACATGCGGGTTCGCTGGGCGCTGGAGGAGGTCGGCCAGCCCTACGACGTCCGCCTCGTCTCGTTCGCGGCGATGAAGCAGCCGGCGCATCTTGCGCTGCATCCGTTCGGGCAGATCCCAACCTATGAGGACGACGACCTCACTCTGTTCGAGTCGGGCGCGATCGTGCTGCATATCGCCGAGCGCGACGACGGGTTGCTGCCGAAGGATGCCAATGCCCGCGCCCGCGCGATCGCGTGGATGTTCGCCGCGCTGAGCACGGTGGAGCCGCCGATCGTCGAGCTCACCATGGCCATGCTGTTCGAGCGCGACAGGAGCTGGTACGCGGAGCGGCTGCCTATGCTCGAGGAGCGCGTCCGTACCAGGCTCGGCGAACTGTCCCGCCACTTCAGTGGTGCCGACTGGCTCGATGGCGCCTTCAGCGCCGGCGATCTCGTGATGGTGACGGTGCTGCGGCGGCTGAACACATCCGGCCTGCTGGACGAATATCCTGACATCGCCGCCTATGTCGCGCGCGGTGAAGCGCGGCCGGCGTTCCGGCGCGCGTTCGACGCGCAGCTGGCGGTGTTCAAGGCTGCATCACAGTCGTAGGGTGGATTAGCCCCGGGCTGCGCGAATGTCCCTCGGCATAATCCTGCAACCGTCTCGCGCCGCCTCACTGAAACCGATACGTCATGGCGAACGTCGCCAGATGCGCCCGCATCGCGACGTCGTAGGTGTTGACGGACGGATCGAACTCGGCCCGGCCGCTCGACCGTGTGACGGTGAAGCCGGACTTGCCGTAATCGGCATAGCGGTATTCGGCGCGCGCGAGCCAGTTGCCCCACACGACTGTCTCCAGGCCGCCACCGAGCGTCCAGCCCATCTTCGTGGTCGACGAATTGATGATCGGCGACGACAGCGCGAAGAAGCCGCTGCAGTTGCGGCTGGTGCAGGTCGAGGTCAACTCGAAGTTCTGCCAGGCCGCGCCGGCGGTGGCATAGAGCATGGTCTGCGGGCTCACGAGATAGCCGCCGCGCGCGCGCAAGGATGCGTCCCAGCGGCTGCGGATCGACAGGCTCTCGCCGCGCGCCTGGGAGTCGGCGAGATGGACGCTGGTAAAACCTTCGCGCGTGGTGGTGCGGTCGGCAAAACCAAAATCGCCCTCCACGCCGGCGGTCCATTGCGAGGCGAGCTGCCAGAGATAACCGGCATAAGGGCTGGCGCGGAACGCGGTGTTGTCCATCGGCCGGTTGTTGGCGCGCTCTGCGAGGTCGAACGCAAAGCCGCCGATCGTCTCCGATGTAGCGGTCAGGTCGGTGCGCGTGGCGCGCGCACCGAGACCAAGGCCGAGATACGCACCGGTCCAGGACGGCAGCATGGCGGCCTGCGCTTGCAGCGGATGCGAACCGGCGCCGGTGACGGGAGCACCGAACTTGTAGGCGAGGCCGACGCTCGCCGTGTGGGTCCGCAGCCTGGTGTCGAAATTGTCGACCGTCAGCGCGGGCCCCGCGCCGCTTCTGGTGCGTGCCATGGTGAACGGCGTGGTGCCGAAATCGGCGTAGCGATAGTCGGCGCGCAGCAGCCAGTTGCCCCACAGCGCGGTCTCGAGGCCGCCCCCGAGCGTCCACCCGGTTCTGGTGGCGGAGTTCGACACCACGGCAGGCAGCGCATTGTTGCAGGTGGCGCCAACACAGACCGAGGTGACGTCGAATTGCTGCCAGGCAAGTCCGCCCGTCACATAAGCCATTGTCGCGGGCGTCAGGAGATAGCCGGCGCGGCCGCGCAGGCTCGCATCCCAGCCGGCCGTGAGTGCGAGGCTGTCGACGAGGAAGCTGGACGAGCCGGCCCGCGGCGAGGCGCGAAACCCCTGGAGGATGGTGGTCTGGCGACCAAAACCCACATCGCCTTCGACACCGAGGACCCAGCTCGGCGCCACCTGCCAATTGAAGCCGGCATAGGGATTGACGCGAAGGCCCGGGCCGTCGAACGGCTGACTGACGAGGGCATCGCTGATGTCACGGGGAATGCCGTCCTCGAATACCGATGTGGTGGTGAGGTCGGCGGCGGTCGATCGGAAGCCGAGGCCGAGGCCGGCATAGAAGCCGGTCCACGACGAGATCGCGACCGGCGGCGCCTTGGTGAGGGGCTTTACCGCGATATCCGCAGCCTGTGCCGATGCTGCAAAGGCGAGCCCGACCAGAAGCGCGCCGCCGAAAGACAATGCCGGCATGTTTCGGCGGGTCAGTGAGCATCGCATGTCGGGGCCCTGGCGCAATAATTTCAGGCCGAATCCATACTGCGAACGGGCGATACCTCGCGTCCTCCGATCGAACGACACCGCCCACAAGGCGCCGGACTGTTGCAAGCCTGTCACTGCGGCGATACCACTCCGGGTGGAAGGGAGCCCGCCCATGCTGACCCTCTATTCCTACCCGCAACTGTTCGGCGTTGCCGACAACAACGGCTATGGCCTCAAGGTCTACGCCTTCCTCAAGCTCGCGGGCGTGCCGCTCGTGCACGAGCACATCTTCGACGCCTCCGCCGCGCCGCGCGGGCAGCTGCCCTACATCGTCGACGACGGCGAGGCCATCGGCGACAGCGAGGCGATCATCGCGCATGTGATCGCGAAATATCGCCTGACGATCGATGCCGCGCTCTCGAGCGAGCAGCGCCGCACCAATCTCCTCGTCACGCGCATGCTCGACGATCTCTATTGGGTGATGTCGTATTCGCGCTGGAAGGACGAGCGCTATTATCCGGCGTTCCGCGACGGCTTCATCGCGCAACATCCGCAAGTGAGTGCGGAAGGATTCGAGAAGGCGAAGGCGTATAATGCGCAGCGCTATCATTACCAGGGCATCGGCCGCTACACGCCGGAGCAGGCTTACGCGCGGGGGCTCGCCGATTTGCGGGCGCTGGCCGAGATCGTGCCCGCCGCCGGCTTCGTGCACGGCGCGGCGCCAACGAGCGTCGATGCCGGCATCTACGGCTTCGTCGCGAACATCTATTATTTTCCGATCCCGACGCCGCTGAAGGCGTTCGTCGATGCGCAGAAGAATCTCGTCGCGCATTGCGAGCGTATTCATGCGGCGATCGGAAAATCGTAGGGTGGGTTAGCGCAGCGGCTGCGCGAAGCGCGGGCCGATGCGCGTAACCCACCTCTTCTCCTTCCGCGGTGACAGAAGTGGTGGGTTACGCCAAGGGTCTAACCCACCCTACGGCGGCACCCTGCTCTACCGCATCGTGATCGCGAGGCCGCTGAGATCCGCATTCGCCATCAATCCCACCTGGGTGCCGGTCAATTCCAGCACGGCGCCCTTCTGGTTGGTGAGCACGATGGCGCGGGCGCCGCGGCCGACGGCAAGGCCGGCACCGGCGGCGCCGTAAACGCCGGCGACATCGGAGGGACGATTGATGTTGGAGACGCGGCCGCGCAGCACCGTCTTGGAACCGCCGAAGACGAGACCGTAGTCGAGCCCGCCGGTGGACAGCCCATAGGAGCGGCCGCGGAAGTTGAGCACGCCGGAACCGCCGGAGCCGCCGATGATCCAGCCCGCCTTGTAGATCGTCAGCACCACGGTGCCGCCGTCGGCCATCGCCGAGGTCGAGAGCCCGGCCAGGGCGGCAATGGCGACCAGCGCGGCGCGGAAGGTGGATGCGATCTTCATGGATATCTCCGGGGGCTATTTTTCAAGGAGGGATTCGAATCAGACGCAGCGAATCTATCCGATGGATCGCGGCGGCAAAATGATGGGGCTGCCATGAGACGCAAGGCGCGGCGTCGCACTCAACCGTCATCGCCCGGTCCAAACATCCAACCGGGCGATCCAGTATTCCAGAGGCGGCGGTGACTGAGCCGAGAGGCCGCGGCGCAATGGATGCCCCGGTCAAGCCGGGGCCTGACGGCGGAGGTTCGGGCACAAAGTCGCGCATCGCCATCATCCCGTTCCGCCCCTGTCTTGCCCGACGGAGCAACTTGGAGGTTTAGCCTTTACCGAATTGTAAAACTCAATGATCTCCACATGATCTCTACTGTGCATGGGGTTGTTTTCGCGTTTTTGTTCTTGCCGGTCTCCGCAACCCGATTGCAAGTCTCCCGCATGTCGCTACGCTCATGCGGGCTACGCGCCCTTTCCTACATTCGAGGTGATGCCATGCCGATCCAGCATTTCGCGCCCCCGCCGCACGTGAAGGCGCCGCCGCTGTCCTTTGCGACGCGCGTCGGTGATCTCCTGTTCGTCTCCGGCATTCCCGGCTTCGATGCCAATGGTGCGCTGCCCGACGGTTTCGAGACGCAGTTCGCCAATGTCGTCGTCAACATCAAGCGCGTGCTGGACGAGGCCGGCGCCGGTGTCCGCGACCTCGTCAAGGTCAACGTCCTCTTGACCCGCGCCTCCGACGTTGCCGCCATGAATGCGCTCTATGCCGGCGCCTTCGGCCCGCCGCCCTATCCGGCGCGCACCACCTGCGTGGTTCAGGCCCTGCCCGACCCGAGGATGCTGATCGAGATCGAGGCGGTGGCGTCGCTGGCGAAATGAGCCACTGAGCGTGTGGCTTGCCGGGCACGCGGCCGAACCAAATGCTTGGGGAACAGCTGACATGTCCGTGAACGGCAGCTCCCCGGCTTGCAAAGGACCTGCTTTTACCGCACGAATTTTTGCGTCCCTCTTCCCCACAAGGAGATATTTCATGCGTCGCGTTCTCGCCCTCTGTGCCGTTGCCGGCATCGCCACCTCCGTGTTCGCCGTGCCGGCCTCGGCGGCGGTCGGCTATTACGTGATCCGCTGGGACAACACCGGCATCTGCCAGGTCTGGAACGAGGACCTGAAGTACAAGCCGTTCCAATGGGGCGTGTCGACCTACAAGGTCGTCAGCAAGCCGCTCCCGACCTTCCAGGCCGCTTCCGACGTCCAGATCAAGATGCGCGCCGAGCGCCGCTGCACGCTCTGAGCTTTTGCAACGGACCGGATTTGGAGGGCGGGTCGCGCGAGCGATCCGCCTTCTTCTTTTTGCGGGACCGCGCGTTTTCCGGCCGAAATCAGCCATGTCCCGCTCGCGCGCTTTGAACCTGACCGGCCTGCGGAACTACTCACATCTTGTCCGGGGCGCATCCCCAGCGTCCGGCACCCAGCCCTCCCCGCATTGCCGGGAGGCGCATCACATCATTCATTTGAGGAGCTGATCATGCGTCGTATTTCCGTGCTGTGCGCTGCCGCCGGTCTTGCCGTCACCGCCTTCGTCGCGGCGAGCCCAGCGGAAGCCAGCTATCACCTGATCCGCTGGCAGGACACCGGCCTCTGCCAGATCTGGGACGAGAGCATCCCGACCACGCCGTGGCCGGCCGGCTATCATCGCGCCAGCGCAACCGTGCCGACGTTCATCGACGCACTCGCCGTGAAGGACGCCGCGCTGAAGAACGGCCAGTGCACCTGGTAAGATTTCGATCGGCGGACGAAGAGCGGGCAAGGACGCGGGCATGCGTTCTTGCCCGTTTCTCTTCGAGATGTCGCAGGGTGGGCAAAGCGCAAGCGTGCCCACCGTTTCCATCTATCACGAAGATGGTGGGCACGGCGCTTGGCGCCTTTGCCCACCCTTGTATTAGCGCGCCGGAT
>NZ_AJQF01000136.1:0-27102 GCF_000261705.1 Bradyrhizobium genomosp. III
GGCGCCATCAAGGAAATCTCCTCGACCATCGAGCGTCTCTCGGAGATCTCGTCGGCGATTGCGGCGGCGGTGGAAGAGCAGGGCGCGGCGACGCAGGAGATCGCCCGCAACGTGCAGCAGGCCGCGCAAGGTACCCAACAGGTCTCCTCCAATATCACCGACGTGCAGCGCGGAGCGACCGAGACCGGCACGGCGTCCTCGCAGGTGCTGTCGGCGGCGCAAATGCTGTCGAACGACTCGGGCCGGCTGAAGAATGAGGTCAGCAAGTTCCTGACCAACGTGCGCGCGGCATAAGTTCGCGCGCACAGCTATCGCTCCAGGAACGAGCGGCGTCAAAAGCGCCGCTCGTTTCCTTTTTTGCGGCCGGTAGCATGATGTTGCCTACAGGTAGCATCAAGGGGAAGCACCCGTAGACGCACGGTGGTTCCGTTTCATCGTTGGTTAAACTCGCTTTATGAGAATGACGCCAAGACGACTCGAACAGCGGCCGTCCGAATTGGAATGAACGAATAGTCAATTCATTTGGGGGCCCCAATGCGCAAGAATTTTCCCGTCACCGATGTCGAATATCCGGTCAGCGACGAGACGCTGATCGTTTCGCGCACCGATCTCAAGGGCAAGCTGACTTACTTCAACGAGGACTTCATCGCGGCCGCCGGGTTCACGTCCGAGGAGCTGATGGGCCAGCCGCACAATATCGTTCGCCACCCCGACATGCCGTCGGAGGCGTTCGACAATCTCTGGAACACGCTGAAGGCCGGCAAGCCCTGGCTCGGCGCGGTGAAGAACCGCCGCAAGAACGGCGACTTCTACTGGGTGCTGGCGACGGCCTCTCCGATCCGGGAGAACGGCCAGCTCAAGGGTTACACCTCGATCCGCACAAAACTGCCGGCCGATCAGCGCAAGCTCGCCGAGGAGGTCTACGCCGCGATCCGCGAGAAGACGGCGCATGGTTATCGCGTCGACGCCGGCATCATCCGCCGCCGCTCGTGGCTCGACCGTTTCAGCGTCTTCACGAGGACGTTGAAGGCGCGTCTCGTCACGACCATGGCGCTCCAGGCGCTGTTCATGCTCGGGCTCGGCATCGGCGGCGCGCTCGCTTCCGGTGGTTCGGCCAGCCTGATCCTGTCGGCGCTGGCCGTCGTCGGTGCCGTCGTCGTCGGTTTCGCGGGCCTTGCAACCATGCGTGCGATCCAGGGGCCGATGCAACAGCTCAACGACACCCTGGTCAACCTCGTGCAGGACAAGCTCGACAACCGCATCGTGATCGAGCGCGACGACGAGATCGGCGAGGCACTGCGCAACCTTCAGACCGTGCAGACCATCATCCGGTTCAGCCGCGACGAGGTGCAGGCGGTGCAGCGCCGTGCCGAGACGCAGCGCAAGGCCGACATGACCAAGCTTGCCGACGGCTTCGAGGCCGCGATCGGCGAGATCGTCGAGACGGTGTCGTCGGCCGCAACCGAGCTCGAGGCGTCAGCCTCGACGCTGTCCTCGACCGCGGGCCGGGCGCAGGAGCTGGCCACGGTGGTCGCATCTGGCTCGGAAGCAGCGTCCACCAATGTCCACTCGGTGGCGTCGGCCGCCGAAGAGATGTCGTCCTCGGTGCGCGAGATCGGCCGCCAGGTGCAGGACTCCTCCCGGATCGCGAGCGAGGCGGTCAGCCAGGCGCATGCCACCACCGAACGTGTCAGCGAATTGTCGCGGGCCGCATCGCGGATCGGCGACGTCGTCGAGCTCATCAATGCGATCGCCGGCCAGACCAATTTGCTGGCGCTCAATGCCACGATCGAGGCGGCGCGGGCCGGCGAGGCGGGTCGCGGCTTCGCCGTCGTGGCCTCCGAGGTCAAGGCGCTCGCCGAGCAGACGGCGAAGGCCACCGGAGAGATCGGCCAGCAGGTCGGCGGCATTCAGGCGGCGACGCAGGATTCGGTCAGTGCCATCGGCGAGATCAGCGGCACCATCGCGCGTTTGTCGGAGATTGCCGCAACGATCGCCGCGGCCGTGGAGCAACAGGGCGCGGCCACCCAGGAAATTGCCCGTAACGTTCAGCAGGCCGCCCAGGGTACCCAGCAGGTCTCGTCCAATGTCGGCGACGTCCAGCGCGGCGCCTCCGAAACCGGCTCGGCGTCCTCGCAGGTGCTGTCGGCGGCGCAGATGCTGTCCCGCGATTCCAATCGTCTCAAGCTCGAGGTCGGCAAGTTCCTCAACTCCGTCCGCGCCGCCTGAGGACAGCACGACGTACCAGCGTTGCACGCGCGCGTTATCGCGGGCAACGTTTTGATAAGCATATGCGGTGGCGCCCCCGGCAGCGCGGCCGCACTTTGACGTGAGACAACATCGCGTTGCGGGCTTCTTGTATCTCTCGTGAGGGTCGATTCCTTCGTCCAGAGGAAGCGGCACTCGGGAGAAGGAAGCCAGCGGTGCATCTCAGAATTGGCACGGTCCTACCGGTCATCATTTCGGCGCTTGCCTTGATGGGAGTGGCGGCCACCAGCTACACGGCCATTCACGCCTACCACGACCGTCAGGAGGCCGAGATCTTCGTCGGCCTCAACGGCATTTCGCAATCGTTGCTGCACAGCGCCGGGCAGTGGGCGAAGGAGCGGGGCATGACCAATGCGGCGCTGAATTCGCCCGAGGTGCTTCCGGCCGATCGCCGCTCTGAAATCGATGCTGTGCGCGCGACGTCGGATCGGGCCTTCCGCGATGCCGTGCAGCGCTTGCGTGGCGTCACGGCCATGAAGGGCGCCGAACAACGCATCTCGGAAGCCGAACGGGCATTCCAAAGCTTCGAGAGCCTGCGCCGCAGGGTCGATGCGAATCTGGCCAAGCCTGGGTCGGAGCGGGACGCCGAGGTGGTCAAGGCCTTTGCCCCGGCGATCACCGACTTGATCGAGGTCGCCGCCAACAGACTGCGCCTGACGCAGGAAACGCTGACCAGTTCGCCTTCGGCGGCCATGGCACGCCTCGTCGGCCTCCGGCACCTGACAGCGGAGATGGCAGAAAACGCCGGGCGCGAACGTGCGCTTCTCGGCGGGTTGATCAGTTCGCACGCGAAGCTCGCCGCGGACGGCATCGGCCGGATCGCGACCTTCCGCGGCCACGTGGAGCTCGCCTGGGAGACGGTTGCCCCGATCGCCGACCGCACCGACGTTCCGGCAGCACTCGCGCGAGCCATCAAGTCGGTGAATGAGGATTACTTTCAGACCTATGGCGCACTGCGTGCCGAAATCCTCGCCGCAGGTCCGAGCGGCGAGTACAAGATCGGCAGCCGCGATTATGTGAGCCGCGCGACGACGGCCATCAATTCCATTCTTGGGCTCGCGGATGCAATCGGCGCGGCGGCGGGTACGGAGGCCGCCGAACAGGCGAAGGCGAGCGCCTCCAACCTGATCATCAGCGTTGCAATCCTGCTTGCGAGCCTCGGCCTCACATTGCTGAGCTTCTGGGTCGCGGTTTCCAGGATCGTGCGTCCGCTCTCGGCACTGACGGCCGCGATGGACGAATTGGCCGGCGGCAATTTCGCAGTGGTTCTCCCCGTGCTTGGCCGCAAGGACGAGGTAGGCGACATGGCTCACGCGGTGGAGACGTTCAAGGTCAAGGCCGAGCAGAAGGCGCACGAGGTCGCGGACGCCAAGATCAGGCAGGACCAGATCGCGGCCGAACAGCGCCGTGCCGACATGCACCGGCTTGCCGGTCAATTCGAGACTGCAGTCGGCGAGATCGTGGACGCGGTGAGTTCGGCGTCGACCGAGCTGGAAGCCTCTGCCGGCGCGATGAACGTGACGGCCGCGCGGGCGCAGAAGCTCGCCGTCACCGTCGCCGACGGTTCGGAGGAAGCCTCCGCAAACGTCCAGTCGGTCGCGTCGGCGACCGAGCAGCTGTCGTCGTCCGTCAACGAGATCAGCCGCCGGGTGCAGGATTCGGCGCGAATGGCCAACGAAGCCGTTGATCAGGTCCGGCTGACCGACGGGCATATCGACGGATTGTCGAGAGCGGTCGCGAAGATTGGCGACGTCGTCGAACTGATCGACCAGATCGCGGGGCAGACCAATCTCCTCGCGCTCAACGCAACGATCGAGGCGGCGAGGGCCGGCGAGTCCGGTCGCGGCTTCGCGGTGGTGGCTTCCGAGGTCAAGGCCCTTGCCGCGCAGACCGCGAAGGCGACCGGTGAGATCGCGCAGCAGATCACCGGCATTCAGTCGGCGACCCAGGAATCCGTCGCGGCGATCCGCGACATCGGCGGCACCATCGCGCGGCTGTCCGAAATCGCTGCGGCCATTGCCGCGGCGGTGGAGGAACAGGGGGCGGCGACGCAGGAGATCACACGAAACGTGCAGCAGGCGGCCAAGGGCGCCCAGCAGGCCTCGTCCAATGTCGGCGAGGTCGAGCGGGGGGCCGCCGAGACCGGCGCGTCGTCCTCGCAGGTGCTGTCGGCGGCGCAGATGCTGTCCCGCGACTCCAATCGCCTCAAGCTCGAGGTCGGCAAGTTCCTGAACGCGGTCCGCGCCGCCTGAGACAGGCCGCCGCATAGCTGCGATGTCGATTTCGCAGTGCGGTAGCAGGGAAGTGAATGCAGGATAGTTCTGGTTATTAGCGTTTCCGGCGGTGCTCGGGTAAAGGGGAATGGGGATCGCCGTGGGGGCAGATTCCGTATTCTCATCTGACCCGGATTTGCCTGGCGCATGATTGCTCTGGTCCGTATTGCCCTGAGCCGGCCCTATACGTTCGTCGTGCTGGCACTCTTGCTGCTGATCATCGGACCGCTCGCGGCGCTGCGGACCCCGACCGACATCTTTCCGGACATCCGCATTCCCGTGATCGGCGTGGTCTGGCAGTACACCGGCCTGCCGCCGGACCAGATGTCGGGCCGCATCACCACGCCGTTCCAACGCGCGCTGACGACGACGGTCAACGACATCGAGCACATCACGGCCAATTCCTACAACGGCTTTGGCATCATCAAGATCTTCTTCCAGCCCAACGTCGACATCCGTACCGCCAACGCCCAGGTCACCGCGATCTCGCAGACGCTGATCAAGCAGATGCCGCCCGGCGCGACGCCGCCCTTGATCCTGAACTACTCGGCCTCCACCGTGCCGATCATCCAGGTGGCGCTGTCGGGCGACGGCCTGACCGAGCAGAACCTCGCCGATATCGGCATCAACAATCTGCGCACGCCGCTGGTCACCGTGCCCGGCGCGGCGATCCCCTATCCATTCGGCGGCAAGCAGCGCCAGGTCCAGATCGACCTCGATCCCACCGCGCTGCAGGCTCGCGGCCTGTCCGGCCAGGACGTCGCCAATGCGCTCGCCGCGCAAAACCTGATCACGCCGGTTGGCACCCAGAAGATCGGGCAGTTCGAGTACAACATCCAGCTCAACAACTCGCCGCTTCGGATCGACGAGCTCGGTAACCTCCCGATCAAGACCGTCAACGGCGCCATGGTCTATGTGCGCGACGTCGCCACCGTGCGCGACGGCAATCCGCCGCAGACCAACATCGTCCATGTCGACGGGAACCGCTCGGTGCTGATGATGGTGCTGAAGGCGGGCGCGACCTCGACGCTCGACATCATCGCCGGCATCAAGCAGAAGGTCATCGACGTCAAGGACCAGCTCCCCGACGCGCTCAAGATCGGCTTCATCGGTGACCAGTCGGTGTTCGTCCGCGGCGCGATTCAAGGCGTCGCCGTCGAAGGCGTGATCGCGGCCCTGCTCACCAGCGTCATGATCCTGTTGTTCCTCGGCAGCTGGCGCTCGACCATCATCATCGCGGTCTCGATCCCGCTGTCGGTGCTGGGCGCCATCATCATGCTGTCGGCGATCGGCGAAACGCTCAACATCATGACGCTCGGCGGGCTCGCGCTCGCGGTCGGCATCCTCGTCGACGACGCCACCGTCACGATCGAGAACATCAACTACCACCTGGAGCAGGGCAAGCCGGTCGAGCAGTCGATCCTCGACGGCGCCAACCAGATCGTGACGCCGGCCTTCGTGTCGCTGCTGTGCATCTGCATCGTGTTCGTGCCGATGTTCTTCCTCTCGGGCGTCGCGCGCTTCCTGTTCGTGCCGATGGCGGAAGCCGTGATGTTCGCGATGATCTGGTCGTTCATCCTGTCGCGCACGCTGGTGCCGACCATGGCGAACTATCTGTTGCAGGCGCATGTCCATCACGAGGGCGGGCCGCCGAAATCGCGCAATCCGCTCGTCTGGTTCCAGCGTGGCTTCGAGGCACGGTTCGAGCGCATCCGCGGCGGCTACCATGGCTTCCTCGGGCTGGCGCTGGCGCACCGCGCGGTGTTCGTGATCGGCTTCCTCTGTGTGGTCGGCGCATCCTTCGCGCTGGTGCCGTTCCTCGGCCGCAACTTCTTTCCCGCGGTCGATGCCGGCAACATCCTGATGCATGTCCGCACCCAGGTCGGCACCCGCGTCGAGGAGACCGCCAACCAGCTCGCCGACGTGCAGAAAGCGGTCCGCAAGCTGATCCCGGGCGAGATCGAGACCATGACCGACAACATCGGTATGCCGATCTCCGGCATCAACATGACCTACAACAACACCGGCGTGATCGGTCCGCAGGACGGCGACATCCAGATCAAGCTGAAGGAGGGCCACAAGCCGACCGAAGAGCATGTGCGTGTGCTGCGCGAGCAGCTGCCGCGACTGTTCCCCGGCGTCAGCTTCGCGTTCCTTCCCGCCGACATCGTCAGCCAGATCCTGAACTTCGGCGCGCCGGCGCCGATCGACCTGCAGATCCGCGGCGCCAATCTCAGTGCCAATTTCGCTTACGCCAACAATCTGCTGGCAAAAGTCCGCAGGATCCCCGGC
This sequence comes from Bradyrhizobium genomosp. III, assembly GCF_000261705.1. Classification (NCBI taxonomy): domain Bacteria; kingdom Pseudomonadati; phylum Pseudomonadota; class Alphaproteobacteria; order Hyphomicrobiales; family Nitrobacteraceae; genus Bradyrhizobium; species Bradyrhizobium genomosp. III. Next base: position 6,834 of record NZ_AJQF01000136.1, read on the forward strand.
GTTGCAGATGCGCGCATCCAGCAATCGCCGAACGCGCCGACCTTCAACATCGATGTCGACCGCACCCGCGCGCAATATGTCGGCCTGACCGAGCGCGACGTCACCAACAGCCTCGTGGTCAATCTCGCCGGCTCCTCGCAGGTGGCGCCGACCTACTATCTCAACCCCGAGAACGGCGTGTCCTACTCGATCGTGATGCAGACGCCGCAGTACCAGATCGATTCGCTCAGCGCGCTGCAGACGCTGCCGATCACCGCGGCCGGCAATGCGCAGTCGCCGATCCTCGGCGGCATCGCCGACATCAGGCGTTCGAGCTCGAGCGCGGTTGTCTCGCAATACGACATCCAGTCGATGGTGCAGATCTTTGCGACCACCTCGGGCCGCGATCTCGGCGCAGTCTCCGCCGATATCCGGAAGGTGATCGCCGACACTGCCAAGGAGGTGCCGAAGGGCTCTTCGGTAGTGCTGCTCGGGCAGGTGCAGACCATGAACAGCGCCTTCACCGGCCTGTTGTTCGGTCTGCTCGGTGCCGTCGTGCTGATCTATTTCCTGATCGTCGTGAACTTCCAGTCCTGGTCCGATCCGTTCGTGATCATCACGGCGCTGCCGGCCGCGCTCGCCGGCATCGTCTGGATGCTGTTCGCGACAGGGACGACGCTGTCGGTCCCCGCGCTCACCGGCGCCATCATGTGCATGGGCGTTGCCACCGCCAACAGCGTGCTCGTGATCTCCTTCGCGCGCGAACGCTACGAGGAGCTCGGTGATCCCATTGCCGCCGCGCTGGAAGCCGGCTTCGTGCGGTTCCGCCCGGTGCTGATGACCGCGCTCGCCATGATCATCGGCATGGCGCCGATGGCGCTGGGGCTGGGCGAGGGCGGCGAGCAGAATGCGCCGCTCGGCCGCGCCGTGATCGGCGGCCTGATCTTTGCAACCTTCGCCACGCTGATGTTTGTTCCCGTGGTGTTCAGCATGGTCCACAAGAAACAAGGCGCCAAAGCCGCCGCCCCATTGGAGACCCCGCATGTCGCCCACTGAACCCCGCTCCCCGGTGTCGCACCGGAAACTGGGCATCTTCGGCGTGGTGGCGCTGATCGCGGCCGGCCTCGTCGTCGGCACCGGCATCCGCGCGCGCGAGGAGCAGGGCTCCCAATTGAAGGAATGGACCGATGATCAGGCCGTTCCCAGCGTCGCGGTAACCCAGCCCAGCGCCAAGGCGCTCAATGCCACCATCGATCTGCCGGGCCGGCTGGAGGCCTATTATCGCGCCCCGATCTTCGCGCGCGTGTCGGGCTATCTCAAGAGCTGGAGCGCCGATATCGGCGCCCGCGTCAAGGCCGGGCAGGTGATCGCCGAGATCGAGGCGCCGGACCTCGATCAGCAACTGCTGCAGGCTAGAGCCGACCTCGCCAGCCAGCAGGCCAGCGCCAGGCTGTCGGAAGCGACGCTGAACCGGCGCAAGACGCTGGTCGCCTCCAACTTCGTCTCGGCGCAGGAGATCGACGAGCGCACCGCCGATCTCTCCAACAAGAATGCCGCGGTCAATTCGGGCAAAGCCAATGTCGAGCGGCTGGAAGCGCTGGCCGGCTACAAGAAGATCACCGCGCCGTTCGACGGCGTCGTCACCGCGCGCGACACCGATGTCGGCGCGTTGATCAATGCCGGTGGCGGCTCGGGCCCGGCGATGTTCGTGATCTCCGACATCACCAAGCTGCGCGTCTACGTCAACGTGCCCCAGAACTACGTGCCGGCGATCAAGATCGGCGCCAAGGCGACGATCACGCTGCCCGAGTATCCGAACCGGACGTTCCAGGCGACGGTGGAGGCGTCCTCGCAGGCCGTCGACGTCGCCTCCGGCACCACGCGCATGCAGCTCGGGCTCGACAATTCGAACGGAGAGCTGATGCCCGGCGGCTATGCCAGCGTCAAGCTCAACCTCCAGCGCGATTCCGCGCCGCTCAGCATCCCCGCCAGCGCGTTGATCTTCAACAGCAACGGGCTGCGCGTCGCGACCGTCGGGACTGATGACAAGGTGCTGTTCAAGCCGGTGACCATCGCCCGCGACCTCGGCCGCGAGATCGAACTCGCCTCGGGCATATCAGCGGACGACCGCGTCATCACCGCGCCGCCGGACGGCCTCTCGGACGGCGATGCGGTGCGCGTGGTCGGCGCCAAGGCCAAGCCGGCGACCGCGTCGGAAAAGCAGGCCCCGAAGGGGTAGGGCGGTCTCGTGCCCCGGACGCAGCGCAGCACGCAGTGATGCGCTGCAGAGCCGGGGCCCATCTCTCCTCAGAGTACAGTGTCGCTTTCTGGGTCCCGGCTCTGCGGAGCGGCACTTCGCGCCGCACCGCGTCCGGGACACGAGAGATCACGCCACGCGCCACTCCGGCACGCCGTCCGCAGCCATGGCGATCTCCCCGAGCGATCCCACCGGCGTACGATCCATATTCAGCAGATGCGCCAGCGTCGCGCTATCGCTCGCCGGGATCCGCGCCAGCGTGCGCCGGTCATCTTCCGTCCGCAGCATCACCACGCCGTGCTCGGCATCGCCGCCGCGGCCGTAGAGCACCGTAAAGCTCTCGACCTTGCCCTTGCCCGAGGCCTCCGCAACGAAGTCCGGCACCGCGCGCTTGTTGCGGTCGGCTTCGGTCTGCACGCTCGTCTCCTGCGCCAGCGCCTCGCGCGGCGGCGCCTTCGCCACCACCAGTGCGTGATGCTTGGTGACGAAGCCGCCCTGGCCATAGAGCAGGCCAAGCTTTGCGCCGTCACGCACACGCCGCACCATCGCGCAGGCCGCATGCGTCATGTAGGTGTTGAGCGGCGCGCCGAAGAAGGTGAGGCCGCCGGTCACGGTCGGCTGCACGTTAGCGCCGAGACCAAGCGTCCGCCGCGCCATCTTGGGCACGCAGGGGAAGCAGCTATAGAGCTCGATGGCGTCGAAGTTTTTGCCATCGCCGCCGGCAAGGTCCATCACCGCTTTCAGCACCGCGTTCTGCGGATGGCTCTCGTAGAACTGGTCGCGCAGGAGATAGTCGCGCGGCTCTTCCGCCGAGGCGCCGCCGAGCGGATAGACCAGCTTGCTCTCCGCGATACCGAGCGCACGCGCCTTGGCGAGGCTGGTGACCAGCAGCGCACCGCCCATGTTGACGCTGGGGTTGGCGACCATCAGCTTGTTGTAGGGCCAGGCGATCAGCCGGTTGTCCGCCGTCGGCGTCGTGATCTCCTCGGGCGCATAGCGCCGCTTCAGCCAGGCATTGGGATTTTGCGCGGCGGCTTCCGAATAGCGCGACCATAGCGTGCCTGATTCCGCCATCGCCTCGCGCGGCGTCTGGCCCCAATGCGCGGAGGAGGCGGCCTCGTAGAACGGATAGACCGTGACGGGGCGGAACACGCCGAGCTTCACCGCCAGCGGCTTCTGGAACGCCGCACCGCGCTTGGGCTCCTCGACATCATGGGCGAACGGCGTCCACGGCAGCTTTGCCCCAGTGCGCTCGGCCTTGGTTGCAGTCGACTGCGCCTCGGCACCGCAGACCGCGGCCACGGTGCATTCGCCGCGTGCGATGCGCTTGGCCGCCTCGTGGATGTAGCGGATCGGGCTCTCGCCGCCGACCGGGCCGTAATAGCAATGCGAAGGCGTGATGCCGAGGCGCTGCGCCAACAGCTGCTCCGGATCGCGGTAGCGCCAGCTCAGGAAGTTGACGACATCGAGCGACTGCACCTCGCCCAGCAGCTTTGCGCCGGCATCTGTTTCCGCGCGCCGCAGCGCCTGCTCCAGCAGGTCGAGCGGCTCGAGGCCGTCGGTGATCTCCTTGGGACGGTCAACGATCTCGCCGATGCCGACGATGACGGGGATGCGGTCAGGGGAAACGGTCGCCATTGTTCTTGCTTCTTCACTCTCTCAGACATCTCAGACCTCATCCTGAGGAGCCTGCGAAGCAGGTGTCTCGAAGGATGGGCCGCGGGCTCTCATGGTTCGAGACGGCACTTGCGCGCCTTCTCACCATGAGGGTCTACACCTACTCCGCCACCAGCGCATTCATGTGCTCGACGGCTTCGGCGAAATCTTCCTTGAACTCCTGCACCACCGCGCCCGCCGACTTCACGCTGTCGACCAGCCCGACGCCCTGGCCGACGAAATAGCTGACGAGGTCGCGCGCCTTGGCGTTACCGCTCGCCGCCGCGCGGTCGATCGAGTTGAAGGCGTCGCGGCTGATGACGCTTTGCAACGGCATCGGCAGTGCGCCGGGGCTGTCCGGCGCGCGATCCCAGGCATCGGTCCAGACCGAGCGGAGCTGGCGCGCCGGCTTGCCGGTGCGGCCTTTCGAGCGGACTGCATCACGGGAAGAGGCCGCAATCATCTTCTCGCGAAAGATCTCCGTGGTCTCGGCTTCGACCGTCGCAAGCCACACCGAACCGGTCCAGGCGCCGGCCGCGCCCATCGCCATGCACGCCGCCATCTGCCGCCCCGTCATGATGCCGCCGGCCGCCAGCACCGGCACGTCGCGGATGGGCTTGATCGCCTTGATCACCTCGGGCACCAGCACCATGGTCGAGACCTCGCCGCAATGGCCGCCGGCCTCGGTGCCCTGCACCACGAGAATGTCGACGCCGGCCGCGACCTGGCGCAGCGCGTGCTCCTTGGCACCGACCAGCGCCGCAACGGGGACGCCGTGCTTCTTGCCCATCTCGATCATGGCCTTCGGCGGCACGCCCAGCGCATTGGCGATCAGGCGGATCGGATGATTGAAGGACACCTCGAGCAGCTGCAGCGCTGTCTTTCCGTCGAACGGCTGCGGCTGATCGGCTGCGACCTCCGTGGTCGTCAGCTCGATATTGTACTTCTTCAGGAGCTCGCGCGTGTAGGTGCGGTGCTCCTGCGGCACGCGCGCTTCCAGGCTCTTCCAGGTGACGTCCTTCTCGCCCGCGGTCGAGATGTTCTCAGGGATCAGCACGTCGATGCCGTAGGGCTTGCCGTCGACGTGATCGTCGATCCACTTCAGCTCGCGTTCGAGCGTATCGGGCGTGTGCACGGTGGCGCCGAGCACGCCGAAGCCGCCGGCGCGGCTGACGGCGGCGACGACATCGCGGCAATGGCTGAAGGCCAGCAGTGGGAATTCTATGCCCAGCATGTCGCAGATCGGCGATTTCATGGCTCTCTCTCCCGGCGGCCTTCGCGTTCTCGTTGCTTTCGCGCGCGAAGCAAGGTGACGCTAGCTGATCGTCACTCACGATGACAGGCCGGATTCGGCGAGGCATCTTGTGTGTAGACGTCGCGCTCCACCCGCAGGCCGCGGCGTCCTGGGTGACGCCGTCATTCCGGGGCTCTCGTCAGCGAGAACCCGGAATCCATTTTTCAGAGCATTCCCGGCGGCGCGATGGATTTTCGGGCTCGCCCCTGCGGCCCCGGCATGACGGGGAGGAAGCTTGCCATGACGAAACGGTGAGACGCCCCGCCCGGCAATGCAGCTCGGAGGGCTTGTCATCGGCCATTCGCGGGCTAATTAATGCAGGCGCATCTTTCCGCCGGAGCCCCTCGCATGACCGACACCCCCGCCTACGTGCCGCCCAAGGTCTGGACCTGGAACAAGGAAAATGGCGGGCAGTTCGCCAGCATCAACCGCCCGATCGCCGGTCCCACCCACGACAAGGAGCTGCCGGTCGGCAAGCATCCCTTCCAGCTTTATTCGCTGGCGACGCCGAACGGGGTGAAGGTCACGGTGATGCTGGAGGAACTTCTGGCGCTCGGCCACAAGGGGGCCGAATACGACGCCTGGCTGATCAGAATTGGCAACGGCGACCAGTTCGGCAGCGGCTTCGTCGACATCAACCCGAACTCCAAGATCCCCGCGCTGATGGACCGCTCCGGTCCGGAGCCGATCCGGGTGTTCGAGTCCGGCTCGATCCTGCTTTATCTCGCCGAGAAGTTCGGCGCCTTCCTGCCGAAGGACATCAAGAGCCGCACCGAGGCGATGTCCTGGCTGTTCTGGCAGATGGGCAGCGCGCCCTATCTCGGCGGCGGCTTTGGCCATTTCTACGCCTATGCGCCGACCAAGATCGAATACGCCATCGACCGTTTCGCGATGGAGACCAAGCGCCAGCTCGACGTGCTCGACCGGCGCCTTGCCGACAACGACTATCTCGCGGGCAAGGAGTATACGATCGCCGACATGGCGGTGTGGCCCTGGTACGGCGCGCTTGCCAAGGGGCTGGTCTATGGCGCCGGCGAATTCCTCTCGGTGCAGGACTACAAGAACGTGCAGCGCTGGACCGACCAGATCGCGCAGCGCCCCGCCGTGAAGCGCGGCCGCATGGTCAACCGCGTCTCGGGCGATCCCGCCAGCCAGCTGCACGAGCGGCACGATGCGAGCGATTTCGAGACGAAGACGCAGGACAAGGTCGAGGCGGCGACGTAGGCGGTGCTCACTCTCCGCGAGTCCACTGCGTGGGGCGGATTAGCCGCAGGCGTAATCCGCCATCTTCGTCACGCGAAAGTCGGCGGATTACGCTTCGCTAATCCGCCCTACGATCTTCCGGAGGGTGGGCAAAGCGAAGCGTGCCCACGCACTTCTTGCAACAGAGAGATGGTGGGCACGGCGCGCGAAGAGCGCGCCTTTGCCCACCCTACGGCGTCTGATCATGCCATGCTGAGCTCGTGGCGTCCCACAACCATCCAGTGCACCTCGTCCGGGCCATCCGCAAAGCGCAGATGGCGGACGTCCTGATACATTTCGGCGAGCGGGGTCCAGTGCGAGATGCCGGTGGCGCCGTGCATCTGGATCGCCTGGTCGATGATCTTGCAGGCGCGCTCCGGCACCATGGCCTTGACCATGGAGACCCAGACGCGGGCCTCCTTGTTGCCGAGCACGTCCATCGCCTTGGCCGCCTTCAGCACCATCAGCCGCATCGCCTCGATCTCGCAGCGCGCCTGGGCGATGATCTGCATGTTGCCGCCGAGATGGGCGATCTTCTTGCCGAAGGCTTCGCGGGTGAGGCCACGCTGCACCATCAGATCCAGCGCCTTCTCGGCCTTGCCGATGGTGCGCATGCAGTGATGGATGCGGCCGGGGCCGAGGCGGAGCTGCGAGATCTCGAAGCCGCGGCCTTCGCCGAGCAGCATGTTCTCCTTGGGCACGCGCACATTGTTGAAGCGCATGTGCATGTGGCCGCGCGGGGCGTGGTCCTGCCCGAACACGTACATCGGGCCGAGCACCTCGACGCCGGGCGTGTCGCGCGGCACCAGGATCTGCGACTGCTGCTTGCTCGGCGCCGCGTCCGGATTGGTCTTCACCATCACGATCAGGATCTTGCAGCGGGGATCGCCCACGCCGGAAATGTAATACTTCTCGCCGTTGATGACCCATTCGTCGCCGACGAGCTTTGCAGTCGTCGAGATGTTCTTTGCATCGGAGGAGGCGACGTTCGGCTCGGTCATGACATAGGCCGAGCGAATCTCGCCGTTGAGCAGCGGCTTCAGCCACTTCTCCTTCTGCTCCTTGGTGCCGACGCGCTCCAGCACCTCCATGTTGCCGGTGTCGGGCGCCGAGCAGTTCATGCTCTCGGACGCCAGCGGGCTCTTGCCGAGCTCGGAGGCGATATAGGCGTAATCGAGATTCTTCAGGCCTTGGCCGGTCTCATCGTCGGGCAGGAAGAAGTTCCAGAGGCCCTCCTGCTTGGCCTTGTTCTTGGCCTTTTCCAGCACCTCGAGCTGCTTCGGCGTGAAGCTCCAGCGATCCTCCTTGCCTTCGCCCGCCTTGGCGAACTCGATCGACATCGGTTCGACGGTGTCGCGGATGAACTTCTTGACGTGATCATAGAGCGGCCGGACCTGGTCCGACATCCGGAGGTCGTTGAGCTCGTCGCCGGGGTTGAGGGTGTAGTTGGTGGTGCGGGGAATATAGGTATGTTTTGTCATTGTTCCTCCCGGGGACGCTGAGATCGTTCTGGGCGCAAGAATAGTCGCAGCGCCGCCAAAGTGCGAGCGCGCATTTTTCACGCGGAGCCATGCCACGCGATGGAATATCGCTGGGTCGTTTGAAATGTTGTTTGAATGGCGTGGAGGGCGGCGCTCCCTCGCCGGTGTCGTCCCGGACAAGCGAAGCGCAGATCCGGGACCTCCGCGCGAGCGCTTGGCGCTCGTCGCGATGCCACAGGGAGTGGTTTGGCGATGACTCGGAGTTGAGAGCTTCGTGCCCTCATTTCTCCCTGTGGTTATGGGTCCCGGCTTTCGCCGGGACGACACCGAGTGTGTAGCTCAGCTCGGCATCCGATGCATCGCGCAGATCTTGTTGCCGTCGAGGTCGCGCAAATAGGCGAGATAGAGCTTGCCGCCGGGGCCCTGGCGGATGCCGGGCGGATCCTCGATCGATTTTGCGCCGGCGGCGATGCCGGCTGCGTGCCATTTGTCGACCTGCTCAGGCGAATTGCAGGCAAAGCCGATGGTGCCGCCATTCGCGCAAGTCGCCGGCTCGCCGTTGATCGGCTTCGACACCGAGAACACGCCGGTCTTGGTGATGTAGAAGATGCGGTGGCCGTCGACCCTGGCCGGCCGCACTTCGAGCGTGCTCAGCAGGTCGTCGTAGAACGACTTGGCCTTGTCGAGGTCGTTGGTGCCGATCATGATGTGTGAGAACATTTGCCCATTCCCTTCTGCGCTGACAAAACGAGAAGCCGTAGGGTGGGCAAAGCGCAGCGTGCCCACCACGACATTCGAAAATGCTCACGGTGGGCACGGCGCAAGAGCGCCTTCGCCCACCCTGCGAAATCTCAGAACGCCGTATAGCCGCCGTCGATCACGAACGTATCGGCCGTGTGATACGACGACGCCTTGCTCATCAGATAGACCGCGATGCCGCCGAAATCGGATGCCTCGCCGAAGCGCCGCACCGGAATCCGCGGCATCACGTTGGCGACGAATTTTTCGTTGGCCATGAGACCCGACGTCATGTCGCTCTTGATCCAGCCCGGCAGGATCGCATTCGCGGTGACGCCGTGGCGGGCGAGCTCGACGCCGAGCGCGCGCACCAGCGCGTTGATCGCGGCCTTGGTTGCCGCATAATGCTCGTTGCGCGCGGTGCCGAAGATCGAGGCGAGGCTCGAGGTCGCGACCAGCCGGCCGAAGGGATCGCCGGCGTCGGCGCGATCGGTCATGTGTCTCGCCGCGGCCTGGAACGCGTGAAACACGCCGTCGAGATTGGTCGCAAACATCCTGCGCCATTCGTCCTCGGTGCGCTCGATGAAGGAGCGCCGGCCGCCGCCGCCGATGCCGGCATTGGCGAAGCAGCCGTCGACCCGGCCGAAAATGTCGAGCGTCGCCTTCATCGCGGCGTTGACCGAGGCCGGATCGGTGACGTCGCAGACGCGGGCATCGACCTTGCCTGATAGCCCCGCCATGCTCGCGGCCGCAGCCTTGTTCTTGTCGGCATTGCGGCCCCAGATCGAGACATTGCAGCCCTGGCCGGCGAGCGCCTGCGCGATGCCGAGGCCGATACCGCCATTACCGCCGGTGATCACGGCGACGCGGCCGGAGAGGTCGAAAAGGTTCATGCCGCGTTTCCTGTTTTTGGGCGAGACATCTTGGGATGCGGCGCATCAGCCGCTGCGCGCAAGATTGCTTGCTATGCTCTGATCACCATGGACAAGACCGCGCCAAAAATCAAATATGCGCCCCGACAAAACGAATTCCGGTCTGCGAAACTGACGCAGGCCGCAACTCACGAGGAAACCATGCAGTTCAAACACGTCACGCTCGATTTCGATGGCTCGGTCGCGGTCCTCAGGCTCGACCATCAGGAGGTGATGAACGCGGTCTCCGTGGATATGCTGGGCGGTCTTGCCGAGGCGCTCGATGCGATCGAGGAGAAGAAGGATGAGGTGCGCTGCGTGGTGCTGACCGGCGCGGGCCGCGCCTTCTGTACCGGCGCCAATCTGCAAGGGCGCAACAACCAGTCGAAGAAGACCAAGGCCGGCCTGACGCTGGAGACCGGCTTTCACCCCTTCCTGCGCCGCATTCGCAATCTGCATTGCCCGATCGTCACCGCGGTCAACGGTCCGGCGGCGGGCGCCGGCATGAGCTTCGCGCTGCTCGGCGACATGATTTTGTGCGCGCGGTCCTCGTACTTCCTGCAGGCTTTCCGCCGCATCGGTCTCGTGCCGGATTGCGGCTCGACCTGGCTGTTGCCGCGCCTCGTCGGCCGGGCGCGCTCGATCGAATTGTCGCTGATGGGCGAGCGGCTGCCGGCCGAGAAGGCGCTGGAATGGGGCCTCGTCAACCGCGTCTATGACGACGGTGTGCTGATGGAGGAGGCGATGAAGCTCGCGCGCGATCTCGCCAGCGGCCCGACGGTGGCGCTGTCGCTGATCCGCAAGCTCTATTGGGACAGCCCCGAAAATTCCTTCGAGGATCAGCTCAACCTCGAATTCCAGTGCCAGCTCCGCGCCGGCGACACCCAGGATTTCCGCGAGGGCGTGGGCGCGTTCCTGGAGAAGCGTCCCGCGCAGTTCAAAGGCAAATGATCGAGACTGAGCTTTCGCGCAGCGTCCAACGCTGGTGCAACGGCGCGACCGGCGCGACCTCTGCGGCCAAACTGTCGGGCGGTGCCAGCCAGGAAACCTGGCGCTTCGACATCACGCATCCCGATGGCGTGATCGGCGCGATCCTGCGCCGCTCGCCGAAGGGGTATGGCGCAGCGCCGACGCGCGCGGCGGGCCTTGCGGCTGAGGCCCAGCTGATGCAGCTCGCTTATGAGGCCGGCGTGCCGTCGCCGCGGGTAATGCATGTGCTCGTGCCGGAAGATGATCTCGGCACCGGCTTCATCATGCAGCGGATCGAGGGCGAGACCATCGCGCGCAAGATTCTTCGCGATGACGAATATGCGGCCGCGCGGCCGCATCTGGCGCGGCAGATCGGCGGCATTCTCGCAGGCCTGCATCGACTGCCAAAGGACAGGCTGCCCGAGCTGCGCAGCAGGTCGGCGACCCAGGAGATTTCCGAGTTCGAGCGCGACTATCACAGCCTGAGCTGGCCCAAGCCGGTATTCGAGCTGGCGCTGCGCTGGCTGCGCGACCACGATCCCGGCCCGTCGGCCGAGGAGACGCTGGTGCACGGCGATTTCCGCAACGGCAATCTCATCATCGGTCGCGATGGCGTGCGCGCCGTGCTCGACTGGGAGCTCGCCCATCTCGGCGATCCCATGGAGGATCTCGGCTGGGTCTGCGTCAACTCCTGGCGCTTCGGCGAGATCGACAAGCCCGTCGGCGGTTTTGGCACACGCGAGGAGCTGTTTGCGGGCTACGAGGCTGCCGGCCGCAAGGTCGATCCGGTGCGTGTCAAATTCTGGGAAGTGATGGGCACGCTGCGCTGGGGCATCATGTGCGGCGGCATGATGCAGCGCTTTCGCGAGGGACCTGACCATTCCATGGAACGTGCCATGATCGGCCGCCGCGCGAGCGAGACCGAAATCGATCTGTTGCGGCTCTTGGCGCCGCGCGGGAGCTGACGCATGCAGGACGAACCGACCCCGATCGAGCTGACCAAATCGGTCGCCGATTTCTTGCGCAACGACATCACGCCGCTGATCAGCGGTCACCAGGCCTTCAAGCTGCGCGTCGCCATCAACATCCTCGACCTCGTCACGCGACAGCTGACGCGGGAGGAGGAGAGTGATGCTGAGGAAGTGGCGCGCCTGCGCGCGCTGCTGGGCATCGACGGCTCGGTGACCGAACTCAACCACGCGCTCGCCGAGCGCATCGCCAAGGGCGAGGTCGACCTCGCAACGCCGGGTCTTGCCGAGCACCTGTGGGCGACCACGATGGACAAGCTCGCCGTCGATCAGCCGAATTACGCGTCGTACAAGCGTGAGCTGGGGCGGGGCGGGTAGGCGGCGCCCCGTCATTCCGGGGCGTCGCGTAGCGACGAGCCCGGAATCCATTGATCCGCGCGTTCTGCCGCCCGATGGATTCCGGGCTCGCGCCTGTCGGCGCGCCCCGGAATGACCGCGCAAAGCGCGGTCACTTCCCCACCCATTTCGGCGGCCGCTTCTCCGAGAACGCCTTCGGGCCTTCGATGTAGTCCTGCGAGGCCACCATCGCCTTCACCGCCGGATACTCCCGCTGTTCCTCGATCGCCTGCTCCAGCGAGACGCCGAGTCCCTTCTGGATCGCCTGCTTGGACGCGCGGATCGACATCGGCGAGTTCTTGGTGATCATGTCCGCCCAGCGCAGCGCGCCCGACAGCGCTTCGCCCTGCGGCACGACCTCGTTGACGAAGCCGAGCTCAAAACCTTCCTTGGCGCTGACATGGCGCGCGGTGAGGATCATGCCCATGGCGCGCTTCAGCCCGATCTGCCGCGGCAGCCGGTGCAGGCCGCCGGCGAGTGCGGCAAGGCCGACGCGCGGCTCGGGCAGGGCGAAGGTCGCATTCTCCGAGGCAATGATGAGGTCGCACGCCAGCGCGATCTCGAAGCCGCCGCCCATGGCGACGCCGTTCACCGCTGCGATAACAGGCTTGTCGCAGTCGAAGCGCGCGGTGAGGCCGGCAAAGCCGCCCTTGTCCCAGCCGCGCTTGCCCCCCGCCGCCTGCCACTTCAGATCGTTGCCGGCGCAGAACGCCTTGTCGCCGGCGCCGGTGACGATCGCGACCCATTGCTCGGCATCCGCGGAGAAATCGTCGAATACCTTCTGCAGCTCGAAATGCGCGTCGGTGTGCAGCGCGTTGTAGACCTCGGGACGCGACAGTGTGACGATCGTGACCGGCCCCTTGCGTTCCACTCTTGAGAATTTCAGCTCCATCGCGCGCTCCCGCATTTTCTCGTCGAGGAATATTGACCGCATACTACCGCGCGTCGGCGCTGGAGCACCATCGAATTGCGCTGATGCGCCTTGCGCGCGTCACACGCCTCGCTTTGCTTGACTTGCACGCGCTCTTCTCAGCTTAATCGCACGAAGCCGAAACGCGCCTAGCGTCTTAACGCAAAACGATAAAATCAATCCGGGAGAGAACCTGTGGATTTCTCATTGCCTGCCGATCTCGTCGCCTATCTCGCAGAGCTCGATCGTTTCATCGAACGCGAGATCAAGCCGCTGGAAGAGGCCGACGACAACATCCGCTTCTTCGATCATCGCCGCGAATGGGCGCGCACCGATTTCGAGAATGGCGGCCTGCCGCGCCATGAATGGGAGGCGCTGCTGCGCAAGGCCAAGGATCTCGCCGATGCCGCCGGGCATCTCCGCTTTCCGGTATCCAGGCAGTATGGCGGCAAGGACGGCTCCAACCTCTGGATGGCCGTGATCCGCGAGCATTTTGCGGCGAAGGGTCTCGGCCTGCACAACGATCTCCAGAACGAGCACTCCATCGTCGGCAATTTCCCCGTCGTCACCATGCTCGACCGCTATGGCCGCGACGACCAGAAGGCGATGATCGACGGTTCGATCAAGGGCAAGTACCGCATCACCTTCGGCCTCACCGAGCCGCATCACGGCTCCGACGCCACCCACATGGAGACGCGCGCGGTGCCCGCGACCCGCGACAACGTCAAGGGCTGGATCATCAACGGCGAGAAGATGTGGACCACAGGCATGCACGTCGCGACGCACTGCGCGCTGTTTGCGCGCACCAGCGGCAATGACGGCGATGCCCGCGGCATCACCTGCTTCCTGGTTCCGGCCAAGAGCCACGGCGTCAAGGTCGAGGAGTACATGTGGACCTTCAACATGCCGACGGATCATCCGCGCGTCAGCTTCACCGACGTGTTCGTGCCGGAGGACGCGCTGTTCGGCGAGGTCGGCCGCGGCCTGTCGCTGGCGCAGTGCTTTGTCCACCAGAACCGTATCCGTCAGGCTGCGAGCTCGCTCGGCGCGGCCGTCTATTGCATCAACGAGAGTGTAAAGTATGCGCGCGAGCGAAAACCGTTTGGCCGGGCGCTGGCCGAGAACCAGGCGATCCAGTTCCCGCTGGTCGAGCTTGCCACGCAAGCCGAGATGCTGCGCCTTCTGATCCGCAAGACCGCCTGGGAGATGGACCAGCTCACCGAGGAGCAGATCGAGCGCACGCTCTCCGACCGCGTCTCGATGTGCAATTACTGGGCAAACCGCCTCTGCTGCGAATCCGCCGACCGCGCCATGCAGGTCCACGGCGGCATGGGCTATTCACGCCACAAGCCGTTCGAGCACATCTACCGCCACCACCGCCGCTACCGGATCACCGAAGGCAGCGAGGAGATCCAGATGCGGAAGGTCGCGGGATTCCTGTTCGGCTATATGGGGCCGGGGAAGCATTGACTGTTATCGCGCGTTCTCTCTCCGCGAGTCGTCCCCGCGTACGCGGGGACCCATAACCTCAGGGAGAAGTTTGTCGCGAACTGGTAACTCCGAGTCGTCGCCAAACTTCTCCCTGGGGCTATGGGTCCCGGATCTGCGCTTCGCTTGTCCGGGACGACAGCGGGATCAATTCACCCTTCTATCCTTCCCCGCCCAATACGGCTCCCGCAATTGCCGCCGCAAAATCTTGCCGCTCGGATTCCTCGGCAGCGCCGGAAAGAACTCCACGCTCTTCGGCGTCTTGTAGCCGGCGATGCGCGTCCGGGTGAAGTTGATGATGTCGGTGGCGCTCGCCTGTTTGCCGGGCTTCATCACGACAACCGCTTTCACCGCCTCGCCCCATTTGTCGTCGGGCACGCCGATCACCGCGGCTTCGGCGACGTCGGGATGATCGCACAGCGCGCTCTCGACTTCGGCGGGGTAGATGTTCTCGCCGCCGGAGATGATCATGTCCTTGATGCGGTCGTGGATGTAGAGATAGCCGTCCTCGTCCATATAGCCGGCATCACCGGTGCGCAGCCAGCCGTCGCTGCGCAGCGTCGACGCCGTCGCCTCCGGCAAATTCCAGTAGCCCGCCATGTTGGAGCCCGAGCGCGTCGCGATCTCGCCGACCTCTCGTGGCGGCAACGGCTTGCCGTCGACGTCGAGGATTGCGATCTCGATACCCGGCAGCGCCTTGCCGGCCGAGCGCATCCGCTCCAGCCCCTCGACGTGATCCTCCGGCGGCAGCGCGACGATGGTGCCGGTGGTTTCGGTCATCCCATACAGCTGCACGAAGCCGCATTTGAAGACCTCGATGCACTCCTTCAGCAACGCCGCCGGTATCGGTGAGGCGCCATAGAGCATGTATTTCAATCGTGAAAAGTCCACCGTCCTGGCGCGCGGCTGCCGCACCACGAACTGCATCGCCGCCGGCACCATGAACAGTTTTGTGATGCCTGATAGTTCGAAGAAATCCAAAACCTTGGTCGGATCGAACTCGCGCGCGATCATGCCGCGGGCGCCGTGATAGAGGCCCATCACACCCCAGCCGGAGCCGCCGATGTGGAAGACCGGCATGGCCACCAGCGAGACGTCGTCGGTCGACCACCGGTTCCACTCCGGCTTGTCCTCGGCATTGCCTGATTGCACGAGGTTGAGGAAGTTGGCGTGGCTCAGCATCGCACCCTTCGGCTTGCCCGTGGTGCCGGACGTGTAGAGCTGGATCGCGATGTCTTTCGTGTCGATCGGCACCCCGGGATCGTCGCCGCTCTGCGCATCCCGCCACGCCGCAAAGTCCTGCCATTCCGGCGCGCCGCCTTCGGTGGTGATAACCGTGCGCACGCCCGGCAGCTGATCCCTGATCTGGCGGACCTGCGTGATGAACTCCGGCCCGACGAACAGCACCGTGGTTTTGCAATCTTCGACGATGAAGGCGACCTCGGGCCCCGCGAGCCGCCAGTTCACCGGCGCCGTCACCACGCCGGCCTTCATCGCGCCCATCAGCAGCTCAAAATAGAGGTCGCTGTTCTTGCCGAGATAGGCGATGCGGTCACCCTTCTTCACGCCCATCGCAATCAGCGCGTTGGCGACCTTGTTGGTCCTCGCGTCGAATTCGGCAAAGCTGGTGAGGCGGCCCTCGAACTCGTAGGCGATGGCGTTGCCGCGGCTCTTGGCGCGTTCGCGCACCATGTCGGCAAGAGTTGCCAATGGCTGTGTGGACATGTTTCTCCCGTGGCGTCTTGTTCTTATGCCCGGGAGTGTGGCGTCATCCGCGGGGGAAGACAAGGTGGGAGCCCCGCTGTCGTCCCGGACAAGCGCGCCATAAGCGCGCGCAGATCCGGGACCCATACGCCGCAGCAAGGATTTGGCGAAGACTCGGAGTGACCAGCCTCGCCTCGCACCTCTCCCTGTGGTTATGGGTCCCCGCCTCGCGGGGACGACAGTTGAGGGTGAGGGTAGAGCGTCAGCCCCTTACACCCCCACGCCGTTGCAACGCGACATCACCCCCGCTTCGCCCGGTCCTTCTCGTTCTGCGCCATGATGCTCTCGCGCGCGGTTTTCCAGTCGTCGTCGCTCCAGTCGCGGAGCTGGTAGAAATTGCCGCCCATCGCCAGCGCCTGCGCGCCGTCCATGGCGATGGTCTCGCCATTGATCCAGTCGCAGCCGCCGGAGATCAGGAACACGGCGACGTTCTGCAGTTCCTCCATGGTGCCGACGCGGCCCATCGGGTTCATCGCCTTGGTGCGCGCGCCGGCCTCGTCGCCGGGCTTGATGCGCTTGCTCATGCCTTCGGTCGGGATTTCGCCGGGCGCGATGGTGTTGAGGCGGATGCCGTAGCGGCCCCATTCGGCCGCGAGCGACATCGTCATGGCATGGATCGCCGACTTGCTCATCGCCGACGGCACGACGTAGGGCGAGCCGTTACGCACCCAGGTCGTGGTGATTGACACCACGTTGCCGGGCTGCTTCAAGGCGATCCAGCGCTTGCCGATCGCCTGCGTCACGTAGAACGTGCCGTGCATGACGATGTTGGCGACGGCATCGAAGCCGCGCGGCGACAGGTCCTCGCTGCGCGAGATGAAATTGCCGGCGGCGTTGTTGATGAGGTCGGTCAGCGGCGCGTCGCGGAAGATGGTCTCCACCATCTCCTCGACCGCGAGCGCGTTGCGGATGTCGACGCCGTGGCTGGTGACGCGGCCGCCATACAGATCCATCAGCTCGGTTGCGGTCTCGTCGCACACGATCTTGCGCCGGCCGCAAATGTGCACCTCGGCGCCGAGCTGGAGGAAGCGCGCTGCCATCGCCTTGCCGAGACCTGTGCCGCCGCCGGTCACGAGAATGCGCCGTCCAGCGAGAAGATTTTCCTTGAACATGGCTGTTTCTCCCGTACGGATTGTCAGTTAATTGGTCGATTGACTAAATCCGGCCGCCAGCGTCCTGTAAAGCGGCACTGAACAAGAACAGGCAAGAACTAAGGGAGAATTCATCCATGGAAGAGCGCGTCTCGATCTCGATCTCGGAAGGCGTCGCCGACGTGCGCCTGGTGCGCGCGGACAAGATGAATGCGCTGGATCAGGCCATGTTCGAGGCGCTTGTCGCCGCAACGGACCGGCTTTCGAAGGACAAGAGCGTGCGCGTCGTCGTGCTCTCAGGCGAAGGCCGCGCCTTCTGCGCCGGTCTCGACATGGGGCGTTTTGCCGCCATGAAGGAGAAGGGCGGCAACGGAATTCCGGGTGGCGAAAATCGCGATCTCACCAAGCGCACGCACGGCCAGGCGAACTTCCCGCAACAGGCGGTGTGGGGCTGGCGCCAGCTTCCGGTTCCCGTGATCGCGGCCGTGCACGGCGTCGCCTTCGGCGGCGGCTTCCAGCTCTCGCTCGGCGCCGACATGCGCTTCCTCTCGGCGGATGCGCGGATGTCGATCATGGAGATCAAATGGGGCCTCGTGCCTGACATGGCGGGCACGCCGATCCTTGCGAGCCTCGTGCGCGACGACATTTTGCGCGATCTCACCTATACGGGGCGCATCTTCTCCGCGCAGGAGGCGATGACCTACGGCCTCGCCACGCGCATCTGCGACGACCCGCGCGCCGCGGCGCTGGAGACCGCACGCGAGATCGCCGGCAAGAGCCCCGATGCGATCCGCGCGGCAAAACGACTGCTGAACAATCTCTCGGTCGATCCGGGTCCGGCGCTGCTCGCGGAGTCGGTCGAGCAGCAGAAGCTGATCGGCAGCGCGAACCAGACCGAGGCGGTGCGCTCCAATCTGGAGAAGCGCGCGGCGAAGTATGCGGATTAGCAGTTCCCCGTCATTCCGGGGCGATGCGAAGCATCGAGCCCGCAATCCATAACCACGATCGGGAGTATGGATTCCGGGCCTGCGCCTTCGGCGCATCCCGGAATGACGATCGTAGGTTTGGCTGCATTCTCGAACCCGACGAAAGATCGGAAAACAACAATGAGCGAAACGCCCCAATTCCTCGGCATCGTCTCCGGCGAGCGCCGCCGAACCCACACTGAGGTCGCCAACCGCGCCGACCGCATCGCCTCAGGCCTCGCCAAGATCGGCGTTCGCCAAGGCGATTGCGTCTGCATGCTGATGCGCAACGACATCGCCTTCCTGGAGGCTGCCTACGCCGCGATGCGGCTCGGGGCCTATGGCGTTCCGATCAACTGGCACTTCAAGCCGGAGGAGATCACCTACATCCTTGATGACACCGGCACGTCCGTCCTGATCGGACATGCCGACATGCTGCACGCCTTGCGCGATGCGATCCCTGAGGGCGTCACCGTGCTCAGCGTGCCGACGCCGCCGGAGATCCTGTCCAGCTACAAGATCGATCCCGATCATCTGAAGACGCCGGACTTCGCCATCGATTTCGAAGCCTGGCTCGCGCAATTCCAGCCCTATGACGGCCCCGTGGTGCCGCAGCCCATGAACATGATCTACACCTCGGGCACCACAGGCCATCCCAAGGGCGTGCGGCGCAACGCGCCGACGCCGGAGCAGCAGACCGCCGGCGAGCGCATGCGCGCGATGATCTACGGGCTTAAGCCCGGCGCCCGCGCGATCCTGCCGGGTCCGCTCTATCATTCGGCGCCGAACTCGTTCGGCATCCGCGCCGGAAAGCTCGGCGGCGCGCTGGTGCTGATGCCGCGCTTCGAGGCCGAAGAATTCCTCGAACTGATCGAGCGATTTGAAATCGACACGATCTTCATGGTGCCGACCATGTTCATCCGGCTGATGAAGCTGCCGGAGGCGGTGCGCAGGAAGTACGACGTCTCTTCGCTGCGCCACGTCATCCATGCCGCCGCGCCCTGTCCGGCCGACGTCAAGCGCGCCATGATCGAATGGTGGGGGCCGGTGATCTACGAATTCTACGGCTCGACCGAATCCAGCGCGGTGACGTTCGCGACCTCCGAGGACGCGCTGAAGAAGCCCGGTACCGTCGGCAAAATCTCGCCCGGCGCCGAGCTGCGCTTCCTTGGTGAGGACGGAAGCGTGCTCGGCGTCGGCGAGATCGGCGAGATCTATTCGCGCATGACCGATCTCGCCGATTTCACCTACCACAACAAGCCGGAGAAGCGCGCCGAGATCGACCGCGACGGCTTCATCACCTCGGGCGACGTCGGCTATATCGACGCGGACGGCTACGTCTTCATCTGCGACCGCAAGCGCGACATGGTGATCTCGGGCGGCGTCAACATCTACCCGGCCGAGATCGAGTCCGTGCTGCACGCCGTATCAGGCGTGCATGATTGCGCCGTGTTCGGCATCCCCGATGCCGAGTTCGGCGAGGCGCTGATGGCGGTGGTGGAGCCGCAAGCCGGCGTCACGCTGGATGCTGCAGGTGTTCGCGCCGCGCTGAAGGCGCATCTTGCCGACTACAAGGTGCCCAAGCACATCGAGATCCGCACCGGCCTGCCGCGCGAGGATTCCGGCAAGATCTTCAAGCGCCGCCTGCGCGATCCCTATTGGGAGCAGGCGGGGCGGAAGATCTGACAATTCGACGAGGACCCGTAGGGTGGGCAAAGCGGAGCGTGCCCACCATCTCGATCAGAATACGTTGGCAGATCGTGGGCACGGCGCAGGCGCGCCTTTGCCCACCCTACGAGATCAGGGACGAGGAAACATTTGTCATGACCGATGCCGCGAACGAAGTCCTCTACGAAGTCGCCGATCACATCGCGACCATCACGCTGAACGCGCCGGAGCGCATGAACACGATCTCCGGCCCGATGCTCAACGATCTGGCGCGGCTCCTGACCGAAGCCAACGAGGACAAGGACGTCCGCGTCGTGATCCTCACCGGCAAGGGCAGGGCGTTCTGCGCCGGCCTCGACTTGCGCAAGGAGCGTGACGGCAACGGCCTCAGCGCGGCGTCCTCGCCGACCACGATCAACCTGCGCAACACGCCGCCGACGGTGCTGCAGGCGATGGACAAGCCGACCATCTGCGCCGTCAACGGCGGGGGCG
>NZ_AJQF01000137.1:0-4273 GCF_000261705.1 Bradyrhizobium genomosp. III
TCGGCTGCGACATCCGCATCATGGCGGAATCCGCCAAGCTCGCCGCCGCCTTCGTCAAGCGCGGCGTGGTGCCGGAATCCGGCGGCACCTGGCTATTGCCGCGCATGCTCGGCTGGGCCAAGGCTTCAGAGCTCATCTTCACCGGCCGCACGCTCGGCGCGCGCGAGTGCCTGGAATGGGGCCTCGCCAACGAGGTCGTGCCGGGTGCCGAGTTGATGAGCCGCGCCACGGCGGTCGCCCGCGAGATCGCCGCCAACGCGCCGCTCGCGGTGCAGGCCTCCAAGCGCATGATGCGGATGGGCCTCAACGAGAATTTCCACGACCATGTCCACCACGTCTATCTCCAGCTCCTGCCGCTGTTCAAAACCCAGGACATGGCCGAGGGCATGAATGCCTTCATGGAAAAGCGCGAGCCGAAATTCGAGGGGCGGTAGCCGGGGCCGTCTGGTACGCGTTGGAGTAGCAATCATCGAGCGGCTCGGCTAGATTGGCATTCCCACGCCAATCCCCTGCGATCGTCCATGCCCTCATACCGTGCCAGTCCTGGCTTTTTCGAAGTCCCCCATGCCGCCGTCTATACGCTGATGACGGTGACGGTCCTCGCGTCGGGTTTCTGCTTCATCCAGGCGGGTGGTCCGGCGGCGCCGGCGGAGTTGCTGTATCGCTACGGCGGCATGTATGCGACCGCGATCGCGCGGCACGAATATTGGCGCCTCGTCGCCTATGGCTTCTTGCACGTCAATTTCATCCACCTCACCATGAACATGTTGTGCCTGGTGCTGTGGGGCGCCCATCTCGAGCGGCGGGTCGGGCCGGCCTATTTCCTCCTCATCTATCTCTGCGCGATGGTGTTCGGTGCCGTCATCGGCAACGGTATCCATTCCACGCCCTATTTGACGGTCGGCGCGTCCGGCGCCACCTCGGGCATCCTCGGAGCGCTGCTCTGCCTGTGGATCCTCGGCAAGCTCGACGTCAGGATCGACTTCTTCGCGATCAATATCGGATTGAACGTCGCGTTTGCGCTCGGCAATTCGCGGATCGACTGGGGCGTGCATCTCGGTGGTTTTGCGGCCGGGCTGATCGCCTGCGCAGTGCTGGACCTGATCGAGAAAGCGAATGTGTGGGTGCTTCGCTGCAAATTTCCCGAAGCCGTGAAGGTCAATCTGACACTGCTCGGGTGCGTCGTTGCGCTGTGGGCCTGGAGCGGTCAGGCCCAGGCGATCGCAGCCGGGGGTTCTGGATGGGTCCCGGCTCTCGTCGCCGTGGCCGCGTATTGCGCTGTCGTGAAGACGATTGATCTCGCACTCTCCGTCAGGAAGGGCCTTGCGATCGTCGTGGCGATTTTGGCCGGTGTGAACGCGGCCGCCGTGATGCTGTCCGGTTGGGCCCTGGCATCGTCTTGCAGCCCGCACCGGCCCACCGGCTCCGTTCCGCTCGACAACTTACTCGCCACATTCTGCCCTAGTCCTGTTGTCATCTCGGGGCTGGCCGCGATCGGCGCCGCCGCGCTGACGCTTTGGCTCTGCTCAAAGGAGATCTCGCGCGGGATCGAGGATGTTGGGTTTGTCGGCACATCGCTGCGCGCCGAACGCAGCCGGCGTCACGGATTATGAGCTTGGAGGGGAGCGGAAATCGGGGCCGTCTTAGCAGAGACAGATTTCATGCCTATATGCACGGGATCATCCACCCCCGGATCATCCCATGACCCCCGTTTCCATGCTGCTCAACATCCTCTGGATCCTCTTCGGCGGCGCCTGGATGGCGTTCGGCTGGGTGATCGCCGCGGTCATCATGGCGATCACCATCATCGGCCTGCCCTGGGCGCGGGCGGCGTTCAACATCGCCGTCTACACGCTGCTGCCGTTCGGTTCGCGGGCGGTCAACCGCTACGACGTCACCGGTGTCGAGGATATCGGTACGGGCCCGCTCGGCGTGATCGGCAATATCATCTGGTTCGTGCTCGCCGGCTGGTGGCTGGCGCTCGGCCACTTATTGACGGCACTGGCGCTCGCGATCACCATCATCGGCATCCCCTTCGCCTGGGCCCATCTCAAGCTCGCAGGCATCGCGCTCTGGCCGATCGGCAAGGTGATCGTGCCGGCGTGAGGCCCAACTCGTGGCTCGTAGGATGGGTTTCGCAAGTGCACCCCATCCTACGCGCTGCGGACATCAATGAGCATGCTCCCGTCAGGGACGAACGCGAATGATCGTATTTCCCTTGCGTCGCCCGGTCGGATTTAAGGCGGCGACCGCATCGTCGAAGGTCGAGACCTTGCCGATGTTCGTCCGCAGTCGTCCATCCCGCACCCGCTGGACGATCTCACTGAGTTGGGCGCGATCCGACTCGACGACGAAGTCGACCGCCAATCCATCGGAGGGCCGCGCCTCGGCCGGCCCGACGATGGTCACCAGTGTTCCTCCGGCTCGAATGCGTTCTACCGACCGCTTCTGTATGTCACCGCCGATGACATCCAACACCAGATCGACCTTGCCGGCGTCTTGCAGCGAGTCCTTGTCGAGGTCGACGAACTCGTTTGCGCCGAAGTCGAGCACCGTCTGACGGTCGGCGGCGCGTCCGGTGCCGATGACGTAGGCGCCGGCCTCTCGTGCGAGTTGCGTCACCATCGACCCGACTGCGCCGGCCGCGCCGTGTGCCAGGATGCTCTGCCCCGATTTGAGACGGCCATGCTGGAACAGCCCTTGCCATGCGGTCAGCCCCGAGATCGGCAGGCTCGCCCCCACTGTGAAGTCGACGTCGCCCGGCAGCGGCGCAAGATTGCGCGCCTCGATTGCCACATACTCGGCCAGCGTGCCGTCGCGATACCAGTCCGCCAGGCCGAACACCCGCTGTCCTAACACCAGCCCTGTCGTTCCATAGCCAAGAGCAGTGACCACTCCGGCCAGCTCGTGTCCAGGGATCGACGGTGTTCGGTCGCGATCGAGGCGATCAGTCCAGGTCGAAGGCCACGTCAGCTCAGTCGGGACAAATCCCGACGCATGAACCTGAACCACGACGTCGTTTATCGCAGCCTGCGGCTCGGGCCGGTCCACCAGCTTCATCCCCGCCGTTCCCGCGGCCTGTTCCGTTACAACGATCGCCTTCATTGGATCATCTCCTCAGTCATTGTCTCCTGATGCAACGATTGCAGTCAGCGTGAGCGCGACGGCTATCCACAAACTGCCAGACAGTGTGGAAGTGTCCGCGATCTATTGACCGGGGCTCCCACTGAAACTGCCGATCGGGATCGCTTCGGTCGTGGTGTTAGGAGTTAGATGCGTTACGCTTGGTCATGAAACCAGTACCAAGATTGCAAAATTCGGCTGTACCAAGGGCCATTGAGACGGCGAACAGATTGAGCCTCGTAGGATGGTAGAGCGAGAGCGAAACCCATCAACCCGACCGTTGACGAGGCATGATGGGTTTCGCAAGGGCTCCACCCATCCTACGCGCTGATCGGCAACATCTGGTTCGTGCTCGCCGGCTGGTGGCTGGCGCTCGGCCACTTATTGACCGGCTGGCGCTCGCGATCACCATCATCGGCATCCCCTTCGCCTGGGCCCATTTGAAACTCGCCGGCATCGCGCTGTGGCCGATCGGCAAGGTGATCGTGCCGGCGTGAGGTGGGGATCCGTCAATGTCCGCCTCCGCCCGTAGAGGGGAAGCCGGCATAGCTTGCGGAGTCGTCGGCTGATGACCCCTGAGCAGACACCTCAACAGTATCTCAACTCCGTTTGACCCTAGCGCCGAGACCGCGCCTCGTCCTGCGCCAGGCCGATTCCCATTATCGGAACGCTGCCAGCAACGCTTGGAAACAAAATTTTTACCAATAATAACGATGGCGTTAGTCACGAGATGCAACCGGACGGTGTGGGCGCTAAACTTCTGGGAGCATTGCGCGAAATTGCACGTGGGCCGGCATGGGAATTGGAATGTTCAGTGCGCCGCCTTTTGCGAGAGCAATTGTGTTGTCAAGGAACAGCTGCGCTTGGTCGGTCACACGGAACGACGGATCGCGAACAGGTTGCAACTGGTCAACTGGAGTCTTGTGGTTGGATGGGCGCTGGCGCTCTGCGTCGGGCTTGCCGTAACAACCTTCACGCTGGAAGGCTTGATGACGACGGAGGTCGTCACAGCGCCGGCGCTGGCGGTTGCCGGGTTGTGGCTCATGCGGTGGGGCTGGGGCGAGCGGCCGGCGTTCACTATGCTCGCATTTGCGCAGATGGGTTTTGTCACGATCTGTGCGGCGCCGCTGTCGTATATCGGCTTTTGGGC
>NZ_AJQF01000138.1:0-8719 GCF_000261705.1 Bradyrhizobium genomosp. III
GACGCCAGATTTGCCGAGCTTGACCGATTGCTCGGCCTGGACTGGCCTGCATATTTCCATTTTGCGATGGCCCATCCGGAATTGCTGCTGTACGCCAAGTTCTTCTACGCAATGATCCTCGTGCCGGCCTTCTGCGTTCCGGTCGTACTGGGGTTGATGGGTCAATATATCCGTCTGCAGCAGTTCGTGATGGCGTCGACATTGGCGTTGTGCGTGGTGATTGTCGTCTCCTCCCTGCTTCCGGCGATCGGCACCTATTTCGAGTTCGGACTGCCCTCCGACACCGAGCTGTTCAAGGCGAACGGATATGGAGGACAGGCGAGCGACATACCTATGCTGCGCGATGGCACGTTGCGAGCTCTCAACATCGTGAAGCTCGGCGGCATCCTCACTTTCCCGAGCTTTCACGCTGCCACGGCGCTTCTCAGCATCTGGAGCTTATGGAGCATTTGGTGGCTGCGTCCCGCCCTGCTGGTGCTGAATGGGGGAATGCTCGTCGCGACCCCGCTGGTCGGAGGGCATTACTTCGTGGATGTGATCGCGGGCGTGTCGGTGGCTGCGCTGACGATCCAGGCGTCGAAAGGCCTGACGGCGGTCGTGGCTGCAAGTCCGCTGGCGGTCTCGACGCAGCCGAGCTCGGCGACACCGGGTCGGCTGGTCGCTCTTGCCTTCGCCGCCATGTTCGTGCGGCCGTTCCGGCGGAATATGTCCCGGCATGCGATACGCCCATGAACCATTGCGCAGGGAAGGCCGGGATGTCCCGGCGTCACCTGTGGTTCACCCTGCGTGCGTCTTGTCGCGTGCGGACCCTGGGTGCCAGCCGGCGCCCGGCCTTCCCTGCGTCCTTTGTTCTCGATGAGGGCGAAACGGACAGCAAAGCTCGGGCGGAATACGCCGCGAGAAGGCGAAGGCGTGTTTTATCAGTTGAAGAGAGCTCTCGTGCCCCGGACGCAGCGCGTCGCGCCTTCGCGGCGTGGTGCGCTGCAGAGCCGGGGCCCAGAAGGCGGCAGGGACGGTGCGGCTTTCTGGGTCCCGGCTCTGCGCAGCAACGCTTAAGGCGTTGCAGCGCGTCCGGGACACGAGTTTGGCCGGCAGTGTGCAATGCCCCCAACTTCGTCTTGCACTGCGGTAGAAAAATATCGCACACTCCACCGGACTGAGGAGCCGCAAGGAGCTCTTGAAGAGGAGCGAGCCATGTCCCTCCAGACCATACCATCCGACAGCGCCGAGCATCGCCCCAACCGCCCTGAGGACGTCCAGGCGCAGGAGGCCGACGCGCGGCTGCGGGACGACATCCGCCTGCTCGGGCGCATCCTCGGCGACACCGTGCGCGATCAGGAGGGCGCCGAATTGTTCGACCTGGTCGAGCGCATCCGCCAGACCTCGATCCGCTTCCACCGCGACGAGGACCGGCTCGCCCGCCGCGAGCTCGAGCAGATCCTCGACAGCATGTCGACCTCGGAGACGGTGCGGATCGTCCGCGCCTTCAGCTACTTCTCCCACCTCGCCAACATCGCCGAGGACCAGAACAACATCCGCCAGATGCGGGCTCGCAGCGCAGGCAAGAGCTCCGGCGTGCTGGCGGAAACGCTCGCCCATGCCAGGGACGCCGGCATCAAGCCCGATCAGCTCCGCAGCTTCTTCAAGTCCGCGCTGGTCAGCCCGGTGCTGACCGCGCACCCGACCGAAGTCCGCCGCAAGAGCACCATGGACCGCGAGATGGAGGTCGCCGGCCTGCTCGATCGCCGTGAGCGCGTGGCGCTGACCGCGGAGGAGGCCGATGCCAGCGACGAGCAGCTGCGCCGCGAGGTGCTGACGCTCTGGCAGACCAATCTCTTGCGCCGCACCAAGCTCACCGTGCTCGATGAGGTCGCCAACGGCCTGTCGTTCTACGACTACACCTTCCTGCGCGAGGTGCCGCGGCTGGTCAACGCCCTCGAGGACCGGCTGGAGGAGGGCGGCGAGCAGGCGGCTTCCGAGCTCGCCTCGTTCCTGCGCATGGGCAGCTGGATCGGCGGCGACCGCGACGGCAATCCCTTCGTCACCGCCGACGTCATGCGCGGCACGCTGCGGCTGCAGTCGAGCCGGGTAATGCAGTTCTATCTGGAAGAGCTGCACGTGCTCGGCTCGGAATTGTCGATCGCGGCGCATCTTGCCGACGTCTCCGAAGAGCTGCGCAACCTGGCGGAACGCTCGCCGGATACCTCGCCGCACCGGAGCGGCGAGCCTTATCGTCTGGCGGTCTCAGGCATCTATGCGCGCCTGACCGCGACGGCCGAAAAGCTCGCGGTCGAGATCACGCGCCGGCCGGTCGGCAAGGGCGCGCCATATGCGAGCGTGAAGGAGCTGCAGGCCGATCTCGACGTGCTGCACCGCTCGCTGATCTCCAACAATGCCCGCGTCATCGCCCGCGGCCGGCTGCGGCTGCTGCGGCGCGCGGTGGACTGCTTCGGCTTCCATCTCGCCCGGCTCGACATCCGCCAGAACTCGGCGGTGCACGAACGCACCATCGCCGAGCTGATGGACGCCGCCAATCCCGGCATGTCCTATCTCGCGCTCGGCGAGGAGGCGCGCATCTCGCTGCTGACCAACGAGCTGCGCTCGACGCGCGCGCTGGTCTCGCCCTTCGTCAAGTACAGCGACGAGACCATGGGCGAGCTCAACGTGTTCCATGCCGCCGCGGAAGCGCATGCGATGTTCGGCTCGGACGCCATTCCCCAATGCATCATCTCGATGTGCAAGGGCATGTCCGACATGCTCGAGGTCGCGGTGCTCCTGAAGGAGGTCGGCTTGGTCCATCCCTCTGGCCGCAGCGCTATCAACATCGTGCCGCTGTTCGAGACCATCGAGGATCTGCAGGCCTCCAGCGGCATCATGGACCGCATGCTGTCGCTGCACGATTACCGCCGCCTGGTCGACAGTCGCGGCAGCGTGCAGGAGGTCATGCTCGGCTATTCCGACAGCAACAAGGACGGCGGCTTCGTCACCTCGGGTTGGGAGCTCTACAAGGCCGAGATCAACCTCGTCGAAGTGTTCGAGCGGCATCACGTGCGACTGCGCCTGTTCCATGGCCGCGGCGGCTCGGTCGGCCGCGGCGGCGGTCCGAGCTATGATGCCATCATCGCGCAGCCCGGCGGCGCCGTGAACGGCCAGATCCGCATCACCGAGCAGGGCGAGATCATCTCGTCGAAATATTCCAACGCCGAAGTCGGCCGCAACAATCTGGAAATCCTCGCGGCGGCGACGCTTGAAGCAAGTCTCTTGCATCCGCGCCAGAGCGCGCCGCGCCGCGAATATTTGACCGCGATGGACGAATTGTCGAACCTCGCCTTCAAAGCCTATCGCGGCCTTGTCTACGAGACCGACGGCTTCGTCGATTATTTCTGGTCCTCGACCGTCATCAACGAGATCGCGACGCTGAACATCGGCAGCCGTCCGGCCTCGCGCAAGAAGACCCGGGCGATCGAGGATCTGCGCGCCATCCCCTGGGTGTTTTCATGGGCGCAGTGCCGGCTGATGCTGCCGGGCTGGTACGGCTTTGGCAGCGCGGTCGAGCAGTGGATCACTGAACATCCCGACAAGGGCATGCCGTTCCTGAAGGAGCTCTACAGGGAATGGCCGTTCTTCCGCATGCTGCTCTCGAACATGGACATGGTGCTCGCCAAAAGCTCGATCGCGATCGCCTCGCGCTATGCCGAGCTGGTGCCGGACGAAGCCTTGCGCGAAAAAATCTTCGGCCGCATTCGCCGCGAATGGCATTCCTGCATCGAGACGCTCCTGGACATCATGGGGCAGGACCGCTTGCTGCAAGGCAATCCGCTGCTGGAGCGCTCGGTGCGCCACCGCTTCCCCTATCTCGACCCGCTCAACCACGTGCAGGTCGAACTCTTGAAGGAGCATCGCGCGCAGAACCCCGACGAGCAGGTGCTGCGCGGGATTCAACTGACGATCAACGGGATTTCGGCGGGGCTGAGGAATACGGGGTAGCTACCGGGCCACGTTGCTGCCCGATACTCAGCCGTCATGCCCGGGCTTGTCCCGGGCATCCACGTTCTTGGCATCGCGCGGTAAGGCGTGGATGGCCGGGTCAAGCCCGGCCATGACGCGGAGAGAGTGGGGCACTCAACAGAAATGCGCGCCTTGCGTCTCCACATAGACCGCATAGAGCGACTGGCTTGCAGTCATGAACAGGCGGTTGCGCTTCTTGCCGCCGAAGCAGACATTGGCGCAGGTCTCGGGCAAGAGGATCTGCCCGATGCGTGCGCCGTCGGTCGGCGCGAACACCTGCACGCCGTCATAGCCGGGACCGACCCAGCCGGCGCCGACCCAGATGTTGCCCTCGGTGTCGACGCGCAAGCCGTCAGGGAAGCCGGACTTGCCGTCGAGCGTCATGTCGATCAGCTTCTTCGGATTGGACAGCTTGGCCCCGTCGATGTCGTAGGCCCACACCACGTTCTTGGCTTCAGGGTAGTGCGTGATGCCGGTGTCGCAGACATAGAGCTTCTTGTAATCGTGGCTGAAGGCGATGCCGTTCGGCTTGAACGGCTCGTCCGCGACCTTCGCCACCTGTCCGGTCTGGGTGTCCAGGCGATAGACGGCTTCCTTCTGGTGCGGCTGCAGCGAGCCGGTATTGGCGAGCTTGCCCTCGTAGATGCTGATCGCGCCGTAGCCGGGATCGGTGAACCAGATCGCCTTGTCGTTGGGATGCACGACCATATCGTTCGGGCCGTTGAGCGGCTTGCCACCTGCCTGCTCGGCCAGCGCTGTCACCGAGCCGTCATGCTCGTAGCGGACGAGGCGGGTGCGCTCGGCGCTGAGCTGGCGGCCCTCGGTGTCGAACGAATTGCCGTTGGCCTCGTTGGACGGCTTATGGAACTGCTCGGAGATATGGCCGTCATCGTCGAGATAGCGCAGCTGCCGGTTGGCCGGAATGTCGCTCCAGACGAGATATTGTCCCTGCGCATTCCACGCCGGCCCTTCCGCCCAGAGGCAGCCGGTGTAGAGCCGCTTGATTGCGGTGTTGCCGACCTTGGCCTTGAAGCGCTTGGGATCGATGGCGATGATGTCGGGGTCGGGATAGCGCTGCGGCTCGGCATTGGCGCCGAAGTCGCGGGCGTCAGCATTGGAGGCGAGCAGGGTCGATGCGGCGAGTGTCGCTGCACCCTGCAGCAGCGCGCGGCGGCCGAGACCGCCGCCTGCAGTCGTGTCGTCGGAGTTGGTCAGTATTCTTGTCATGGTTTCCTCCCAAAGTTTCGTTGGGAGGCGACCATTCGCCCGCAATCAGGCGTAAACCGGGGCGATCTCCGGACAAGACAACCGGAGATCGCAGGGCAGGAATGCCGGAAATGCGGCTAGACGGGATCCCAGGTGAAGATGTCGGCGGAACGGTCGAGCTTGTAGAACGAGCCCTTCAGCGCCGGCATGCCGTGTTCCGCGATCGATTGCGGCGTCCAGCCTTCGCTCCGCTGCACCGAGCGGATCGGACGGTTCTGGCTGAACAGGAAGATCTCGTTCATGCGCACGCCAAAGATCTGGCCGGTGACGTCCTTGGCGGAATCGGAGATCAGATAGCCGCAGAGCGGCGCGATCTTCTCCGGCCCCATCTGCTTGATCTTTTCGACCCGCGCCTTCTCCGCTTCAGTCTCGGTCGGGATGGTGCCGATCATGCGCGTCCAGGCGAACGGCGAGACGCAGTTCGAACGGACGTTGAAACGGCCCATGTCCAGCGCGATGGATTTGGACAGCCCGACGATGCCGAGCTTGGCGGCGGCGTAGTTGGCCTGGCCGAAATTGCCGATCAGGCCGGAGGTCGAGGTGAAGTGCACGAAGGAGCCCGACTCCTGCTCGCGGAAGATCCGCGCCGCGGCGTGGCTGACATAGAACGAGCCCATCAGATGCACCTTGATGACGGCCTCGAACGCTTCCACGCTCATCTTGTGGAAGATCATGTCGCGCAAAATGCCGGCATTGTTGACGACGCCGTCGAGCCGGCCGAAATGATCGGTCGCGGTCTTCACGATCTTGCTGGCGGGAATGGCTTCCGCGACGCTTTCGAAATTGGCGACGGCCGTGCCGCCGCGCTTCTTGATCTCCTCGACCACCTCCTCGGCAGGCGCAGCGTTCGAGCCGGCGCCGTCCGAGGCTCCGCCGGGATCGTTGACCACGACCTTGGCGCCTTCCGCCGCACAGAGCAGCGCGATCTCGCGCCCGATGCCGCGGCCTGCGCCGGTGACGATGATGACCTTGTCTTGCAGTGATTTGCTCATGGGGGTTTCTCCGCTGCCGTTCCAATTTCCGCCGTCATTCCGGGGCGCGCCCCTTGGCGCGAGCTATGATGCGCAATTGCGCATCATAGCTCGTCGCTGACGCGATGCCTCGGAATGACAGCCGCTTACCTCTCGTTCGTAAACACGATCGTGCCACTCACCGCGAACATGCCGCCGACGCCATGACACACCGAAATCCTCGCATTCGGCACCTGTGCCGGCGCGATGCCGCGCATCTGCCGCACGCTCTCCTGCAGCGCGTACATGCCGTACATGCCCGAATGCATATAGCTCAATCCGCCGCCATTGGTGTTGAGCGGCAGCTTGCCGCCCGGGCGCGTATTGCCGTCCGCGATGAACTTGCCTGTCTCCTCATGCGGCATGAATCCGAGATCGCCGAGGCCGAACAGCGGCAGATGCGCGAAGGCATCGTAGATCATGAGATGGTCGACGTCCCCGTGGGCGATGCCGGCCTCCTTGAACGCGAGGGGGCCCGCGGTCTTGAACGCGCGCGAGGAGTTGAAGGTCTCCATCTGGCTGACCATCGGCGTTTCCACGCTCTCGCCGGTGCCCATGATGTAGACGGGCTTGCGCGGAAAACCCCTGGCGCGGTCGGCCGAGGTCAGGATCAGCGCGCCGCCGCCGTCGGTGACGAGGCAGCACTGCAGCAGGCGGAACGGATAGGCGATCATGCGCGAATTGAGCACGTCGGCGACCGTGATCGGGTCCTTCATCATCGCGCGCGGATTCTTCGCCGCCCATTCCCGCTGCACCACCGCCACGGAGGCGAGCTGCTCGTGCGTGATGCCGTAGGTCTTCATGAACCGCAGCACGGGGATCGGAAACATGCTGGGCGGACCGTAGACGCCGAAGGGCGCCTCGAACTGGCCCTGCAGACTGTCCGCCGGGATCGAGCGCGGCGCCTTGCCGATCATCGACTTGCCGCTCTCGGCATGGGTGATCAGCACGGTCTTGCACAAGCCCGCCTCGATCGCCGCCGCGGCATGGCGGACGTGCAGCATGAACGAGCAGCCGCCGACCGAGGTGCCATCGACCCAGGTCGGCTTGATGCCGAGATAGTGGCAGACCTGCTGCGGCGTCTCGACCGCGGTGGCAAAGCCGTCGATGTCGGAGAGCTTCAGTCCGGCATCGGCGATCGCGTTGAGCGCCGCATCCGCGTGCAGCTGGAGCTGCGAGGCGTTCGGGATGACGCCAAGCTCGGTGGTCTCGGCCGCGCCGACGACGGCAACCTGATTCTTGCGCATGGCTTACCCCTTCGCCGGACGAAACACGGGGAGGGTGATCTTGTCGTCGAGCGCCTGGAAGGCGACCTCGAGCTTCATGTCGAGCTCGAGCGCCTCGGACGTCTGCGGACAGTCGATGATGTTGCTCATCATCCGCGGCCCTTCGGCAAGCTCCACCACGGCGATCGCGTATGGCGGCGTGAAGCCGGGCGCGGCGGGACGGTGATTGATCACGTAGCTGTAGAGGAAGCCCTTGCCGCTCGCCTTGAAGATGCTGACCTTGCGCGAGGCGCAGGACGGGCAGAACGGGCGCGGCGGGAAGTAGACATGCGCGCAGGCGTCGCAGCGTTGCAGGCGCAATTCGCCCGCTTTGGTGCCGTCCCAGAAATGCTGGGTTTCCGGCGTCGGTTTCGGTCGCGCGCGCTGCGGTTCGGCCATGTCGGAACGCCCTCCCAGAAAGCAAATCTTGATAAGGCAGGCTCACGCCCGCCCGTTTCAAGCTTGATGCGACAATCGACCATGGTGCGTCAACGGTCCAGCAATACGCATGCATGCCATCATGCGCACAATGCTTGTGTCGAACTGAGGCAGCGCTATAGATTGCGCGCGACAATATTCCGTGAGACAGACATGCCCGAATTTCCGACGCTGGCGAAGCTCGCCGAAGACCTCGAAAGCGGCCGCACCACCGCCCGCAAGCTGGTCGAGGCGTGCATCGCCAGGATCGCCGATCCCGCCGGGGAGGGGCAGCGCACCTTCCTCCATGTCGACAAGGACGCCGCGCTCGCGGCGGCGGATGCGATGGACGGCTTGCGCAAGGCCAAGGCGGCGCCATCGCGCTATGCCGGCATCCCGATCTCGATCAAGGATCTGTTCGACATCAAGGGCCAGGTGACACGCGCCGGCTCCCGCGCGCTCGACGATTCGCCGCCGGCCGAGCAGGATGCGGCGACAGTGGCGCGGCTGCGCAGGGCCGGCTTCGTCGTGATCGGGCGCACCAACATGACCGAGTTCGCCTATTCCGGCATCGGCATCAATCCGCACTACGGCACGCCGAAGGGCGCCTGGAACCGGGCCCAAGGCCATGTGCCGGGCGGCTCCTCCGCCGGCGCGGCGGTGTCCGTGCTCGATGGCATGGCCCACGGCGCGCTCGGCACCGACACCGGCGGCTCGTGCCGGATTCCGGCGGCCTATAACGGCATCGTCGGC
>NZ_AJQF01000139.1:0-18553 GCF_000261705.1 Bradyrhizobium genomosp. III
ATGGCTCCGTGCCGCTGTCGTTCTCGCTCGACAGCATCGGGCCTCTGGCACGATCAGTCAGTTGCTGTGCCATACTCGACGCCGTGCTCGCGAACGAGCCGATCGCCCCGCTGAAGCCGCGTCCGATCCAGGGCATGCGACTGGCGGTGCCGACCACAATCGCGCTCGACGACCTCGATGCTGAAGTCGCCGAGACGTTCGAACGCGCCCTGAAGACGCTTTCCGATCATGGCGCCATCATCGAGCGCATCGAGATGGCGGAGTTCCACGACATCGGCCCGATGAACGCCAAGGGCGGCTTTGCCGCGTCCGAGAGCTACGCCTGGCACCGCTATCTCATCACCTCCAAGGGCGATGTCTATGATCCCCGCGTCTCCGTGCGGATCATGCGCGGCGAGGCGCAGAGCGCGGCCGATTACATCGATCTCCTCAACGAGCGCCGCTCGCTGATCGCCCGCGTCAACGCCCGCATCGCGCCCTATGACGCGCTGGTGCTGCCGACCACGCCCAACACGCCGCCGAAGATCGCCGACCTCGCCGACGACAAGGCATTCACCAGAGAAAACCTGCGCGCGCTGCGCAACTGCACCCTGATCAACATGATCGACGGCTGCGCCATCTCGCTGCCGGCGCATCGCCAGGGCGACGTCCCGGTCGGCCTGATGCTGGCGGGCGCGGGCGGAACGGACCATCGTATTTTTGAACTTGCTGCCGGCATGGAGGCCGTCATTCGTGTTTGACCTGACTTTCACCGTCGATGCCCAGGATACCACCACGCCGCTGACGCTCGCGATCGACCAGATGGTCATCGCCGGATGGACCGGCCGCGATCCCGTCGCGCGCGACAAGCACATCAAAGAGCTGCAGGAGATGGGCATCGCCCCGCCGGCCTCGACGCCGATCTACTACCGCGCCTCGGCGCGGCGGCTGACCCAGGAAGACAGCATCGAATGCACTGGCGGGGATTCCTCCGGCGAGGTCGAGTTCGTGCTGATCGGCTGGCAGGGCCGCATCTTCGTTGGCTGCGGCTCCGACCACACCGACCGCAAGGTCGAGGCCTACAACGTCACGGTGTCCAAGCAGATGTGCGACAAGCCGATCGCCTTGACGCTGTGGGAGCTGGAGGACGTCATCGGTCATTGGGACAAGATGATCCTGCGCTCCTACGCCACCATCAAGGGCGAGCGCGTGCTCTATCAGGAGGGTACGCTCGACGCGATGCTGCCGGTGAACGACCTGATCGCGCGCGGCTTCGAAGGAGGGAAATTCCCCGACGGTTGCGCCATGTTCGGCGGCACGTTTGCAGCCAAGGGCGGCATCCGCCCAGCGGAGCGCTTCGAGTTCGAGCTCGAGGATCCCGTGCTGAAGCGGACGATCAGGCATGGATATGACGTGGTGACACTGCCGGTGCGGGGCTAGGTCCGCGAGCGACGGTCCCGTAGGGTGGGCAAAGCGAAAGCGTGCCCACGTCTTACGAAGTCGTGGGCACGGCGCAAGAGCACCTTTGCCCACCCTACGAAACTGGTCTGCTTGACTTCGGTATCGATCTTCGCTCGCAATGACGCGGAGACGGTTCTCGGAAATCGGGTGGCGGGGTGAACGTCGGGCCGCCAGGGTGATTGTTATGACAATGACCGCACGCAAAACGGCCCAATCCTCCGTTCTCGACCTCACCGCCCACTTCGACGGCCTCGACTGGCCGCAGATCACGGCCGAACTCGACACCCAGGGCTGCGCCGTCCTCAAGCACCTGCTGACGCCGGACCAGTGCCGCGCCGTCGCCGCACTCTATCCGGACGACACGCACTTCCGCAGCCGCATCGTCATGGGCCGTCACGGCTTCGGCCGCGGCGAGTACAAATATTTTGCCTATCCGCTGCCCGATCTGATCGCGCAATTGCGCCCGGCGCTCTATGCGCATCTGCAAGGCGTCGCCAACCGCTGGAACGAGGCGATGGGGATCGACATCCGCTATCCCACAGCGCATGCCGCGTTCCTCAAGCGCTGCCACGAGGCGGGGCAGGCGCGGCCGACGCCGCTGCTGCTGCAATATGAGGCGGGCGATTACAACTGCCTGCATCAGGACCTCTATGGCGAGCACGTGTTCCCGCTCCAGGTCGCCATCCTGCTCTCCGAGCCGGGCCGCGACTTCACCGGCGGCGAATTCGTGTTGACCGAGCAACGGCCGCGCATGCAGTCCCGCGCCGAGGTCGTGCCGCTGGCGCAGGGCGATGCGGTTGCCTTCGCTGTGCATCACCGCCCGGTGCAGGGGACACGCGGCACTTACCGCGTTAATCTGCGCCATGGCGTCAGCCGCATCAGGTCAGGCCAGCGCCACACACTGGGTGTAATTTTTCACGATGCCAAATGAGCGGAGCGTTGACGGCTGATTTGTTCGATAGCGTTGCCGAAGCGCAGCCGTCGCGCGAGGAGATCGCGGACGGCGCCGTGCTGCTGCGCGGCTTCGTCAAGCCGATCGAGACCGGGCTGATCGCCGCCGTGCGCGCCATCGTGGCACAATCGCCATTCCGCCGGATGACCACGCCCGGCGGCCATCTGATGTCGGTGGCGATGACCAATTGCGGCGAGCGTGGCTGGATCACCGACCACACCGGCTATCGCTACGATCCCATCGATCCGCGCACCAGCGCGCCATGGCCCGAAATGCCGCCGGTGCTCCGCGATCTTGCGCGCCACGCCGCGAAGCAGGGCGGCTTTCAAGACTTCGCGCCCGATGCCTGCCTCGTCAACCGCTACGAGCCCGGCACGCGGCTGTCGCTGCATCAGGACAAGGACGAGCTGGATTATGCGGCGCCGATCGTCTCGGTCTCGCTCGGCCTGCCCGCGACCTTCCTGTTCGGTGGCCTCGTCCGCAGCGACAAGCCGCGCCGCTTCCGCCTGGTGCATGGCGACGTCGTGGTCTGGGGCGGGGCCAGCCGGCTCGCCTATCACGGCGTTGCGCCGCTCGCGGAGGGCGAGCATGCGCTGCTCGGGCGGAAGCGGATCAATCTGACGTTTCGCAGGACGCGGTAGTCTTCGTCATTCCGGGGCGCGCGTAGCGCGAGCCCGGAATCCATAACAACGATCGGGAGTATGGATTCCGGGCCTGCGCCTTACGGCGCATCCCGGAATGACAGCAATTACGGCTTCGGCGGGTGGATGAACGCCCAGGGGCTCACTTCCGAATCCCTGGCCACCTCGACCGAGATCAGATACGGCCCGCCATGGCTGAGCGCCTTTTCCATCGCCGCCTTGAACTGATCGGGCGCTGTGACGCGCGCAGCGGCAACGCCAAAGGACTCCGCGAGCTTGACGAAATCCGGGTTGACCAGATCGGATGCCACCACGCGGCCGTCGAAACGTTCGCGCTGGTCGCGGCGGACGTTGCCGTAGGCGTTGTTGTTGAACACCAGCGTCACCACGCCGATGTTGAATTGCACGGCGGTGGCAAGCTCCTGCACGCCGAACATGAAGCCGCCATCGCCGGTGATGGCCACCACCGGCTTGTCGGGATTGGCGACCTTGGCCCCCAGCGCAGTTGGAAAGCCCGAGCCGAGCGTGCCCTGGTAGCCCGAGGTGATGAAGGTGCGGGGCTCATAGACCGGAAAGCCGTACCAGGACGCGAAGCCGAACTGCGACAATTCATCTGTGACGATCGCGTTCGCCGGCAGCACCTCGCGCAGGATGTTCAGATACGCCATCTGTGGCTGGATGCGCTGGATCTCCGCTTGCGCGGCCGCGGTGGCCTCGCGGATCTCTCCGCGCCGGCCATGGCTCCTCGCATAGCCGGCCCTCTTCACGGCTGCAGCGAGATCGGCGGTCCCGTCGCTGGCGTCGGCGACAATCGCGACATCGGCGGCGAGCCGGCGCATCTCGACCGGATCGATGTCGATCCGAATGGATTTCAGTCCGCTCGGTTGATAGGGCCAGCGGAAGCCGGATGCCGGCAGCTCGGCGCGCGTGCCGATTGCGATCATCAGGTCGGTTGTCGGCCACAGCTTGTAGGCTGCGGCCATGGTGAGGCCGAGCTCATGCGCGTTGGAGACGATGCCGCGGCCGCTGCGGAAGGCGACGACGGGGGCATCGATCATCTCAGCGAGCTCGAGGATCTCCTCGCCGGCCTCGATCGCGCCGCTGCCGACGAAGATCATCGGCGCCTTGCTGGCCTTGATCTGCGTGGCCGCCTGCTTCACGAGATCGGGATCAGGCTGCGGGGCGGGCAGCGGCTCCAGCACCTGCGCCGCGGCGGTGTCCGCGCGCTGGGTGAAGACGTCCCAGGGCATCTCGACCGAGGCCGGGCCACGCCGTCCCGACATCATCTCCTGGAAGGCGCGCGCGACGACCGTCGGCGCATTGCCGGGATATTCGATCCGGTCGGCCCATTTCACATAGGTGCGCAAGGTCGCAAGCTGGTCCGGCATCTCGTGCAGATGGCCGCGGCCCTTGCCCAGAAATTGCGTCGGCACCTGGCCGGTGACGCACAGCACCGGCTCGTTGCAGCCGAACGCGGTGAGCAGCGCCGCGCTGGCATTGAGCACGCCTGGGCCGGGCACCACGCTGAACACGCCGGGCCTGCCGCTGGAGCGCGCGTAGCCGAACGCCATGTAGCCGCAGGCCTGTTCGTGCCGCGCGCCGATCACCTTGAGCTGGGCCTGATGGAAGGCGTCGAACAGGCCGTAGACCTGCGCACCGGGTAGACCGAACACGGTGTCGACGCCATGGGCGACCAGGCCGCTTACGATCGCTTCGCCGCCGGTGAGGGTGGTCATTGCATCATTCCAATCCTGTTAGGCCTCGTCGACGACGCCATTTCGCAAGCTGCCGATGCCTTCGGCCGCGACCTCGATGACATCGCCCGGCTTCAGGTAACGCGGCGGATCGAATCGGGCACCGGCGCCGGTCGGCGTGCCCGTGACGATGATATCGCCGGGAACGAGCGTTGCGAAGGTGGAGATATAGTTGATGAGGTAGCGGAAGGAGAACATCAGCCGGCTGGTGCGATCGTCCTGCCTGAGCTCGCCGTTGACATGCGTGGTGAGCCTGACATCGGCGATCTGCGATTCCTGCAGGTAGGGCACGAGCCATGGGCCGAGGCTGCCGCTGGAATCAAAGTTCTTGCCCTGTGTCACGTTGAACTTGGCATGCCGAAGCCAATCGCGCACCGAGCCTTCGTTGCAGAGCGTCAGCGCGGCGATGTGATCGAGCGCAGCGCTTTCCGGAATATGCCGCCCTTGCTTGCCGATCACCAGCACGATCTCGCCCTCATAATCGAGCTGCGCGGACGCACGCGGGCGCACCAGCGGCGTCTCGTGGCCGACGAAGGAGCGGGGCGAGCGCATGAACATGCTCGGATATTTCGGTGCGTCCTGGCCATCCCTGTATTCGGCGTTGCGGTCGGGATAGTTGACGCCGATGCAGATGATCTTTTCCGGCGCGGGCACGGGCGGCAGCCAGGTGATGTCATCGAGCGCGTGGTCCGGCGCGCGGCTGGCGGCTTCCTCGGCGAGGCTCGCGAGCTTTCCGGCCGCGATCACCTCGCGCAGCGTCGGATAGTGTTTTGCGTAACGTGTGGAGAGGTCGACGATGCCGCCCTCGAGGACGGCCCCATAACGGGCATCGCCCTTGACGGAATAGGTAGCGAGGCGAGGGAGTTTCATAGGCAGTCTATCTCTCTTGTCGTCCCTGCGAACGCAGGGACCCAAACCGCGTGATCCATCGATAGCGCACGGTGACGATCCCGAACGACCAAATTTCGCAAAACTCCTCCCTGTGGTTATGGGTCCCTGCGTTCGCAGGGACGACAGGAAGAGAAGCTCGGCTGGTCATGGGCATCAGTCCGCCACCAGCACGTCCGCGACAAACTTCGGCTCACGCACGGCCTGCCCGCTAAACGGCGAGCCCTGCTCGAACCAGGAGCGCGGCGCGGGGGCGCCCCACAGCGTCTGGCGGCGGGGATCGCGCAGCGACCAGCGCAGCGGCTCGTGGTCGTGATCCCCCGTGAAATAGTCGCTGGTGTAGAGTTCGAGCCGGTGTCCGTCGGGATCGCGGACATAGAGGAAGAATGCGTTCGAGATGCCGTGGCGCCCGGGGCCGCGCTCGATGTTCTTGACAAAGCCTTGGGACGCCATGACGTCGCAGAGATGGATGATGTTCATCGCCGTCGGCGTCCAGTAGGCGAAATGGTGCAGGCGAGGACCTTTGCCGTTGGTGATCGCGAAGTCGTGGACATTGCCCTTGCGATGCATCCAGGCCGCGGCGATGCGCCCGTTCGGTCCATCCTCCTCGGCGTATTCGGTGAGGCGAAAGCCGAGCCGGGCGTAGAACTCCACGGTGTCCTGCACCTCGGCGGCGAAGACGTTGAAATGATCAAGCCGCTGCGGATGGCAGCCCCGGTAGAGGTCGTAGCGGCGCAGCAGATGCGGCCGCCGGTCCATCGAGGCATAGAGCTCGATCTGGAAGCCGAAGGGATCGGTGAACTGCAGGGTCCGGCCCTGGAACGGCTGGTCGACGAAGGCGTAGGCAAGGCCGTTCTCGGACAGGAACGCGGCGGCCTTGTCGAGATCTCCGTCGTTGCCGACCTTGAAGCCGAGCCGGGCGCAGGCGGGCACCGCCGCCTTGCGCAGCACCAGCGAGTGATGCTGATGCTCCTCGGCGGCGCGCAGGTACACGACCTTGTCGTCGGCGTCCTCAACATGCAGACCGACAATAGTCTCGTAGAACTCGCGGCTCAGCTTCAAATCGGTCACGTCGAGCACGACGTGGCTGGAGCGGATGATGTTGAACGGCGGCTCGAAGATGTGTTGCGGTACGGGCATTTGCGTTTCCCCTCTTTCGGCTTGTCATCCCGGGATGGCCCGTAGGGCCAGGCCCGGGATCCATAACCCCGGCTTGTGGTTATGGATTCCGGGCTCGTGCTTCGCACGCCCCGGAATGACTCAAATTCCCAGTTTCTGAATCTTGTGCGTGCCCCGCGCCAGCGAGACGTGCTTGGTTTCCATGTAGAAATCGAACGAGTAGTCGCCGCCGTCACGGCCGATGCCGGAGGCCTTCATGCCGCCGAACGGCGTCGGCAAATGGCGGACATTTTCCGAATTCAGCCAGATCATGCCGGCCTCCAGCGCGTCGGCGACGCGCAGTGCGCGGCCGACGTCGTTGGTCCAGACATAGCCGGTCAGGCCATAGCGGATGTCGTTGGCGATCGCGATGGCTTCTGCTTCATCCTTGAAGGGCAGCACGGTGAGGAACGGGCCGAACACCTCCTCCTGCGCCACCCGCATCTTGCCGTGCGCGCCGGTGACCAGGGTGGGCTCGACATAATGTCCGCCGCCCGGGCCGTCATGGGCCTTGCCGCCGACGGCGATCACAGCGCCATCCTGGCGCGCGACGTCGAAATAGGAGCAGACTTTTGCAAGATGCCGTTCGTGGATCAGCGGTCCGATCTCGGTTAAGGGATCGAGCGGATGGCCGACCTTCAGCGCCTTCACGCGCGCGGTGAGCTTCTCCGTGAACTTGTGCGCAATGCCGGCCTGAACCAGGAGACGGCTCGATGACGTGCAGCGTTCGCCGTTGAGCGAGTAGATCATGAACACGACGGCATCGAGCGCGCGGTCGAGATCGGCGTCGTCGAACACGATCACGGGGTTCTTGCCGCCGAGCTCGAAATGCACGCGCTTCAGCGTCGGGGCGCCCTGGATCATGATCGCCGAGCCCGTCGCGCTTTCGCCGACGAAGCCGATCGCCTTGATCGCGGGATGCTCGGTCAGCGCCTTGCCGGCCTCTTCACCAAAACCGTGGACGGTGTTGAGCACGCCGTCGGGAACGCCGGCCTCCTTGACGAGCTTCGACAAGATGCTGGCCGTGACGGGCGACCATTCGGCCGGCTTGTGCACGACCGTGCAGCCGGCAGCGAGGGCAGGGGCGATCTTCCAGGTCGAGAGCATGAACGGCGTATTCCACGGCGTGATCACGCCGACCGGGCCGATCGGCACGCGCGTCGAGATATTCCAGTGCTCGTCGCTCGGCGTGCTCAGGCCGTCGCGCGCCTCCGCGCATTTGTCGGCGAAGAAGCGGAAATTCTCGGCGGCGCGGATCGCGGCCTTGGCCATGAAGCGATAGGCCTGGCCGGTGTCGATGCATTCGAGCACCGCGATGTCGTCGGCATTGTCCTCGATCGCGTCGGCCACGCGATGCAGCAGCTTCTTCCGCATCGCCGG
The DNA here is from genome assembly GCF_000261705.1 of Bradyrhizobium genomosp. III. NCBI lineage: Bacteria > Pseudomonadati > Pseudomonadota > Alphaproteobacteria > Hyphomicrobiales > Nitrobacteraceae > Bradyrhizobium > Bradyrhizobium genomosp. III. The sequence goes on from NZ_AJQF01000139.1 coordinate 8,214, forward strand.
GCCCATGTCGCGCCAGGACTTGAAGGCGAGCGCCGCGGCCGTTGCGGCGCGGTCGATGTCCTCGGCAGTGCCCCGCGCGACGCTCGCGAGCGTCGTGCCGTCGACCGGTGACTTCGTCTCGAACGTCTCGCCTGATATCGAGGCCACGGTCTTGCCGTCGATCATGTGACCGATGCCCTCAGTGCGCAGCTTCTTCAGCAGCGGCGCGACGCGGTCGCGGTTGGCCTGGAACACATCGGCTTTCGGGCTGGGCTTATCCATGGGCGGCTTCCGCTTTCAGGGCGTCGTGGATGTTGTTGCGCTTCCAGCTGGTGTCCTTGTCGTTGATCTGCATGTCGAACGACAAAGCGAACTTGCTGGCAGCGAAGACGGGATCGAGATGGCGGGAGAGCGCCTGGAAGACATGCTCGCCGGCTGTCTTGCGCGTGGGAAGGTCGCGGCCTTCGCCGATGCGCAGGACCATGTCGAGAAAGCCATAGTCTTGCCTGTTATCAGCGATCGCATAGTGCTCGCACCTGATGGCGCGGACGCGGATGCCGCCGAGCGGGAAGATGCCGGTCTCGACCGCCGCCTTGCGCACGATCTCGCACACCGCTGCGATATCGAGGCGGCCATCGAGATTGGCCGAATATTCAATCGTGAAATGCGGCACCGCGATTTCACTCCCTGTATTTTTATGCGTCTAAGCGAAGTAGCAGCTGACCGAGCCGTAGGCGCCATAATCGGCTTGAATTGTGTCGCCCTTGCGGGTCTCGATCGGGCGGATGAAGGAGCCGGCCAGCACGACCTGTCCAGGCTCCAGTGCAAGGCCGAGCGGCGCGATCTTGTTGGCGAGCCAGGCGACGGCGGTCGCCGGATGATTGAGCACGCCAGCGGCAAGGCCGGTCTCTTCGAGCTGGCCGTTTCGAAAGCAGAGCGTGCCGATCCAGCGCAGGTCTGCGTCGAGCGGGCGGATCGGCCGCCCGCCGAGCACGATGCCGGCATTCGCCGCATTGTCGGCGATGGTGTCGAAGATCTTTCGCGTCGCCTTGGTCTTGGGATCGACGCGCTCGATGCGGGTGTCCAGAATTTCAAGTGCCGGCACTACGAAATCGGTGGCGTTGAGCACGTCGAATAGCGTGCAGCCCGGCCCCGCGAGCCGCTTGCTCATGACGAAGGCGAGCTCGGCCTCGACGCGTGTCGCGATGAAGCGCTCGGTCGGAATGATCCCGCCATCGGCGAAGAACATGTCGTCGAGCAGCACGCCGGAATCGGGCTCGTCGATATTGAGCGCGCTCTGCATCGCCTTCGAGGTCAGGCCGATCTTGTGGCCCTTGACGATGCGTCCCTCGGCGATCTTGACGTCGACCCAGGCCTTCTGAATCGCGTAGGCGTCGTTGATCGTGATGCCGGGGAAATCCTGCGACAGCTGCCGGATCTGCACGCGGGTCTTCTCCGCCTCGTGCAGACGCCTCGCGCAAGCTTGGATATCGTCGTTGGAAAGCGCCATTTGTGATCTTACAAATTGGGGTGCCGGGAGATACTTAACATGTTAAGTGAATGCGTCAAACACAATTCCGGCTTGCTGCACTGCAAACGTTTTGCGGTTTGAAAGGGCATCATGGTGAAGAGACCGGCTGATCCGGCCAACGGAAGCGCGCCTGCCGCAGGACCTACCGCAAGACAGGTGCCGATGCGCGATTTCTCGCGCTCGCTGCCGATGTCGCTGCTGCGGGCCCGCGAAGCGGTGATGCGGCAGTTTCGTCCCTCGCTGCGCGAGCACGGCTTGACCGAGCAGCAATGGCGCATCCTGCGTGCACTGGCGGCCATTGAAGCCGTCGAGGTCACGGAACTCGCGCGCACGGCGTTCCTGCTCGGACCGAGCCTGTCGCGCATCCTGCGCGATCTCGAGGCGCGCAATCTGATCGAGCGCAAGACCGCCAAGACGGACCAGCGTCGCAGCATGGTCTCGATCTCGAAAGAGGGCGTGAAGCTGATGGCCTCGGTGGCGCCGACATCGGAGGCGATCTATGCCGAGATCACGCGACGCTTCGGTGCACGCAAGCTCGCCGAATTGCAGGAGATGCTCGGCGCGCTCGAACAGAGTCTTGCAGAGCTTGGCGCAAGCGAGGAGGCCAATGCCGAGGAGTGAGCGGCATGACGGCCGGAACCGGGGGCGTCGGGCGACGGTTTGACGTCGATTCGAAGGTGGACGACGCTGGCGGTGGGATCGGGGTCGGCCGATTCCGGGCGATCCGGGGCGGAAAATTGTGACAGAGCGGCCTCGAAACGGCGTCCCCTTGCCGGGCGACACCCGGGCGGCAATAGTGAGCGCCGCTAGCGGGGTCGGCGTCAGCGAAGTCAGTATCCAGCGCGCGAGCGCATAGGCGTTGCGTCATTGCGAGCGTAGCGCGGCGCTCCGGTTCGCGCTAACAGCGGGTCGTGCTGTCGCGGCGCTCGTCATGGTGACGAAGGTCCAAATAACACGGTCCAAACAACAAAGAAGGAAGGCAACGTGGCGAACAAGGTCAAGGAAATCTGGAAGTCGGGCAAGGCCGTGGTCAACGCGTGGCTCGCTATACCCTCCGGCTTCTCGGCCGAGATGATCGCGCAATGCGGCTTCGACAGCGTCACCGTCGACATGCAGCATGGCGTGCAGGACTATCTCTCGATGGTGCAGTGCTTCCAGGCCATGGACAAGCATCCGGTCACGCCGATGGTCCGCGTGCCCTGGAACGAGCCCGGCATCATTGGCAAGGTGCTCGATGGCGGCGCCTATGGCGTGATCTGCCCGATGGTCAACACGCCGCAGGAAGCCAGGAACCTCGTCTCCTATTCCAAATATCCGCCGCAGGGCGTGCGCTCCAACGGCCCGATCCGCGCCGGCATGTACGGCACCGCGGGCTCGTACCAGAAGACCGCGAATGCCGACACCATCCTGCTGCCGATGATGGAGACCAAGACCGCGGTCGAGAACATGGAAGCGATCCTCGACGTCGAAGGCATCGACGGCGTCTATATCGGTCCGTCCGATCTCGGCTTCTCCTACGGCCTCGAGCCCAAGCTCGACCGCAGCGAGCCCGAGATACTCGCGATCTACGAGAAGATCATCAAGGAATGCGGCAAGCGCGGCCTCAACCCGGGCATCCATTGCAGCGGCGCCGAAGGCGCGGCGCGCGCCATCAACATGGGCTTCAAGCTGGTGACGCTCTCGAACGAGGTCGGCCTGATGACGACCTACGCCAAGATGCAGGTCAATGCCACCCGCAAGGATTCGGGCGGGAAGGCCTGATCTCGTGTCCCGGACACGTTGCAGCGCAAAGCGCTGCAGCGCAGAGCCGGGACCCAGTCGCTAACAAAGCGCATGACGTAACAACCAGACCCCGGATCAGCAGCGCATCGTTTCACGCTGCGCTGCGTCCGGGGCACGATCATTTCGATACAGGAGATATCCATGACCATCAGCCCCGTCATCCGCCTGCATCCCGATGATGGCGTGGTGATCGCGCGTGCCAGCCTGCCCCCCGGCACCGTCGTCGCCGACGGCGTGACCACGGTCGAGCGCATCCCCTCCGGGCACAAGGTCGCGATCAAGCCGATCGCGGTGGGCGAGCCCGTCATCCGCTACGGCCAGATCATCGGCTTTGCGACCATTCCGATCGCGCCGGGCCAGCACGTGCACGTGCAGAACATCGGCATGGGCGACTTTTCAAAAGACTATGCCTATTGCGCCGACGTCAAGCCGACGCCGAATTTCGACCTGCCGGCGACCTTCGAAGGCATCCGCCGCCCGGACGGCCGCGTCGCCACGCGCAACTATATCGGCATCCTCACCTCGGTGAATTGCAGCGCGCATGTCGCAAGCCTCGTCGCCGACGTCTTCAAGAAGAATCCCTTCACCGGCGACAATCCGCTGGCCGATTTCCCCAATGTCGACGGCGTGGTCGCGCTGACTCACAAGACCGGCTGCGGTATGACGCAGAACGAGCCCTTGGCGCTGCTCCGCCGCACGCTCGGCGGCTATGCGCGCCACGTCAATTTCTCCCACGTCATCGTGCTCGGCCTCGGCTGCGAGGTGAACCAGATCGGTGGTCTGATGGAGGAGCAGAAGCTCGCAGGACGCCTGCGCGCGATGGACATCCAGGAGGTCGGCGGTACCCGCAAGACCGTGGAGGCAGGCATCGCCTTCGTGCGCGAAGCGCTGGCTGACGCCAACAAGGTTAAGCGCGAGACGGTGCCGGCGAGCGAACTCACCGTGGCCCTGCAATGCGGCGGCTCGGACGGCTATTCTGGCGTATCGGCCAATCCCGCGCTCGGAGCTGCGAGCGACCTCATCGTGCGCCACGGCGGCACCGTGATCCTGTCGGAGACGCCGGAGACCTACGGCGCCGAGCATCTCTTGACGCGACGCGCCGTCAGCCGCGAGGTCGGCGAGAAGCTGGTCGACCTGATGCGCTGGTGGGACGAATACACGGAGCGCGAAGGCGCCGAGATGAACGCCAATCCGAGCCCCGGCAACAAGGCCGGCGGCCTCACCACCATTCTTGAAAAATCGCTCGGTGCGATGGCGAAGGCCGGCACCACCAACCTCGTCGAGGTGCTGCGTTACGCCGAGCCCATCACCAAGAAGGGTTTCGTCTTCATGGACACGCCCGGCTACGACCCTGTCGCGGCAACCGGGCAGGTCGCCGGCGGTGCCAATCTCGTCTGCTTCACCACGGGCCGCGGCAGCGTGTTCGGCTGCAAGCCGGCGCCCTCGATCAAGCTCGCCACCAACACGCCCATGTACAAGCGCATGGAAGAGGACATGGACGTGAATTGCGGCACCGTCCTCGAAGGCGAGGAGAGCGTCGAGCAATGCGGCCAGCGCATCTTCGATCTCATCCTCAAGACGGCCTCGGGACAGCCGACCAAGAGCGAGAGCTTTGATTTCGGCGGTGCCGAGTTCGCGCCCTGGGTGCTCGGCGCGACGATGTAGCCGCGCTTCGCGCAGCACACATGCAATTGCGTGTCATTGGGGGATACGCGCGGCCGATGGGTAGCGCGTGTGGTTGCGCGAATTGCACCGATCGTTCGCTACGTAATGATACGGAGGCGAGGTTTCTTCGCTGGGGATCCGCGGCTTACACCTGATTAACACTGTTGCCGTAGACAGGGGGCGATGCGGCTCCACAGCGTGGTGGGCCGGCCTTTAAGGATCGAACCGATGCAAGCGATACGTCCCACGGGGGTGGAAAATCTCCTCGGTGAGGAGGAGCTGATTGTATCGAAGACCGATCTCAAAGGCCGCATCACCTACGCCAATGACGTCTTTCTCCGCATGGCGAAATACCCCTGGAAGCAGCTGATGGGCGCGCCCCACAGCCTGATCCGCCATCCCGACATGCCGCGCTGCGTCTTCAAGCTGCTGTGGGATACGCTCCAGGCCAAGCAGGAAATCTTCGCCTACGTCGTCAATCTAGCGGGAGATGGCACCCACTATTGGGTGTTCGCCCATGTCACCCCGACGCTCGACGATCACGGCAACATCATCGGCTATCATTCCAATCGACGCAGGCCCGATCCGGCGCCGGTCGAGAAAATCAAACCGATCTACAAGGCGCTCTGCGCGGAAGAGGCGCGCCACGCCAATGCCAAGGACGGCATGCGTGCGAGCTTCGAAATGATGGTCGGTCTGCTCAAGCAAAACGGTGTCGGTTACGATGAATTTGTGCTCTCTCTCTAAGGCGCAGGGAGCGACCGCAGTCGCGTGCCTTCTCGCCAGCATCGCGTTCGTCCTCTCGCTGCTCGGCTGGACCGGAATCATCAGTGCAGCGCCGCTCGGCGCGGCGGTCCTGCTGCTCGGCTACGCGCTCTGGTGTCAGCATCGCACGGCGGTGGCCGTCGATGAGGTCGCCGATGTCTGCCGCAAGGCGGCGCGCGGCGATCTCGAAGCGCGGATCCTGAGCGAGCGCCAGGCCGGCCGGATCGGCGCGATCCAGAAGTCGGTCAACGACATGCTCGACATCGCCGACGCCTTCGTCCGCGAGGCTTCGGCATCGATGGACTATGCCAGCCGCGGCAAGTATTTCCGCAAGATCCTCGCGCGCGGATTGCCCGGCTCGTTCCGCCGCTCGGCCACCGTCATCAATGCCGGCACCGACAGCCTTGGTCGCCGCGTGGTCGAGATCGCCGGCCTCGCAAAGCAGTTCGGCACGCATCTCGACGAAGTCGCGGGCAGCCTGATGAGCGCCGCAACCGACCTCGAATCCGATGCCGGCCAGATGGCGGCGGCGGCGGAGACGACGAACCGTCAGACCTCCGGCATGCGCAGTGCGTCCGATCAGGCGTCGAACAACGTTGCGACGGTGGCGAGCGCCGCGGAACAGCTCGCATCCTCGATCGCCGAGATCAGCCGCCAGGTGGCCGGCTCGACCACGAGCACCGGGCGCGCCGTTGATGAAGCCAATCGTGCCGGCAGCGAGATTCGCAGCCTCGCGGATGCCGCGCTGCGGATCGGCGACGTCGTCAAGCTGATTAGCGAAATTGCCGAGCAGACCAATTTGCTGGCGCTCAACGCCACGATCGAGGCGGCGCGGGCAGGCGAGGCCGGCCGCGGCTTCGCCGTCGTGGCCTCCGAGGTCAAGAGCCTCGCCAACCAGACCGCGAAGGCCACCGAGGAGATCAGCGCCAAGGTCGGCGAGATGCAGCAATCGACCACCAACTCGGTCGTAGCCGTCGAGGCGATTGCGCAGACCATCGCAGAGATCGACGGTATCACCGCAAGCATCGCCGCCTCGATCGAGGAGCAGGGCACCGCGACCCGCGAGATCGCCCGCAACGTCCAGGAAGCATCAGTCGGCACCTCGCAAGTGTCCTCCAACGTGTCAGGCATCAGCGAAGCCGCCGCCGATACGGGGCGCGTCGCCAGCCGCGTCAACAGCGCCTCCGAACGCGTCCACGGCGAAGTCGAGACCCTCCGGCGCGAGGTGACGCAGTTTTTGCAGCGGCTGACGTCGGCGGCGTAGGGCCGCGCGAAGAGGGTAATTGCGTGGCCCCACAAGAGGTCGTCATGCCCGGGCTTGTCCCGGGCATCCACGTTCTTTGATACTGCAGCGAAGGGCGTGGATGGGCGGGGCAACCCCGGCCATGACGCCGCGGAAGGTTCAGAGCGCCAAACTCCGACATCGTAGTTCGCCCGCCGGGCTGACGGGATACTTCCTAGGCACGCTCTGCCCGTTGTTAGTGCTTGATCGCGTCCACCTCAGGTGTTCTGCTCAAAAAAGCTGCTGGAGCATCGCACCCCGTGTCGATCTACGTCGCATTACACCACGTCACGCACTACAAATACGATCGCCCGATCGACGTCGGCCCGCAGACCATCCGCCTGCGGCCGGCGCCGCATACGCGCACGCCGATCATGAGCTATTCGCTCAAGGTCACGCCATCAAACCATTTCGTGAACTGGCAGCAGGATCCGCAAGGCAACTGGCTCGCCCGCTACGTCTTCCCGGAGAAGACGACCGAATTGAAGATCGAGGTCGACTTCACGGCGCAGATGACCGTGGTCAACCCGTTCGACTTCTTCGTCGAGCCCTATGCCGACAGCTTTCCGTTCGACTATCCGAACGACCTGAAGACCGAACTGGCGCCTTATCTGGAGACCATCAAGCCCGATCGCCTGTTTGCGAAATATCTCGATTCGATCCCGCAGGACGCTCCGAACACCGTCAACTTCCTGGTTGAGCTCAATCGCGAACTTCAGAAGAAGGTCCGCTACATCATCCGCATGGAGCCGGGCGTGCAGACGCCGGAGGAGACGCTCGCCTCGGGCGCCGGATCCTGCCGCGACTCCGCCTGGCTCCTGATCCAGACCTTCCGGCATCTGGGGCTCGCGGCGCGGTTCGTCTCCGGCTACCTCATCCAGATCCGCCCCGACATTGATCCGATCGAGGGACCGCCGGAAGTGGAGAACGACTTCACCGACCTGCACGCCTGGGCCGAGGTCTATCTGCCCGGCGCCGGCTGGATCGGTTTCGACGCGACCTCCGGCATGCTCGCGGGCGAGGGCCACATCCCGGTCGCCGCCACGCCGCATTACCGCTCGGCTGCGCCGATTTCCGGCAGCGCCGGCTTTGCCGAGGTCGAGTTCGCCTTCGACATGAGCGTGCGCCGCATCCGCGAGGCGCCGCGCATCACCAAGCCTTTCTCCGACGAATCCTGGGCGCGGCTCAACGATCTCGGCGAGCAGGTCGACGGCGATCTCGCCGCGCAGGACGTGCGGCTCACCATGGGGGGCGAGCCCACCTTCGTCTCGGTCGACGATCTCGAAGCTGCGGAGTGGAACACGGAGGCCGTCGGCCCGACCAAGCGCGCGCTGGGCGACGATCTGATCCGCCGCCTGCGCACGCGCTTCGCGTCCGGCGGCCTTCTGCATTACGGCCAGGGCAAATGGTATCCGGGCGAGAGCCTGCCGCGCTGGGCGTTTGGCCTGTACTGGCGCAAGGACGGGGTGCCGATCTGGAAGAATGCCGACCTGATCGCCAGGATCGGGAATCCGCGGCGCGCCGAGACGAAGGATGCTGAGGCCTTCATGGAGGGTACGGTGGCACGGCTCGGGCTCGATCCCGGCTACATCATCCCGGCTTACGAGGACACTGCCTACTGGCTCCAGAAGGAAGCCGAGTTGCCCGTCAACGTCGATCCGTCCGACTCCAAATTGTCCGATCCTGAAGCGCGCGCGCGGATGGCGCGCGTGTTCGAGCAGGGCCTCAACACGCCGCGCGGCTTCGTGCTGCCGGTGCAGCGCTGGAACGCGTCGCCGCGCTGGCGCAGCGAGCGTTGGGCTCTCCGGCGCAATCATCTGTTCCTGATGCCCGGCGATTCGCCTCTCGGCCTGCGCTTGCCGCTCGGCTCGCTCGGCTACGTCCCGCCCAATCAATATCCCTACATTATCGAGCGGGATCCGATGGAGGCGCGCGGCAAGCTGCCGGTGTTCAGCCTTCCGGCGCGCCCGGAATCGCCGCCGCGGGTCGAGCCCGAGCATCTCAACACGTCTGTTCCGGTGCGTACTGCGCTGTCGATCGAAGTCCGCGACGGCGTGCTCTGCGCCTTCATGCCGCCGGTCGAGCGGATCGAAGACTATCTCGAGCTGATCGCGGCGCTCGAAGCCACGGCGGAAGAGATGCAGCTCCAGGTCCATGTCGAGGGCTATCCGCCGCCCTTCGATCCGCGGGTCGAGGTCATCAAGGTGACGCCCGATCCCGGCGTGATCGAGGTCAACGTCCAGCCGGCAAGGAATTGGCGTGAGGCGGTCGACATCACCGTCGGGCTCTATGAGGATGCCGCCAAGATTCGCCTCGGCGCCAACCGCTTCCTGGTGGACGGCCGCCACACCGGCACCGGCGGGGGCAACCACGTCGTGGTCGGCGGTTCCTCGCCGCAGGACTCGCCGTTCCTGCGCCGGCCTGATCTGCTCAAGAGTCTGGTCTTGCACTGGCAGCGGCATCCGTCGCTGTCCTATTTCTTCTCCGGCCTGTTCATCGGCCCGACCAGCCAGGCGCCGCGCATCGACGAAGCCCGCCACGACAGCATCTACGAACTCGAGATCGCGCTCGCGCACGTGCCGCCACCGGGCACCCAGACGCCGCTATGGCTGGTCGACCGGCTGTTCCGGCATCTGCTCGTCGACATCACCGGCAACACCCATCGCGCCGAGATCTGCATCGACAAGCTCTATTCGCCGGAGGGCTCGACCGGCCGGCTCGGCCTCGTCGAATTCCGCGCGCTCGAGATGCCGCCCGATCCGCGCATGTCGCTGGCACAGCAGCTCTTGATCCGCGCGCTGATCGCGAAGATGTGGCGCGAGCCGCAGGCCGGCAAGTTCGTGCGCTGGGGCACGGCGCTGCATGACCGCTTCATGCTGCCGCATTTCATCTGGGAGGATTTTCTCGACGTTCTCACCGAGCTGAAGCAGTTCGGCTATCCGTTCGAGCCGGAATGGTATCTGGCCCAGCTCGAATTCCGCTTCCCCGCGTTCGGCCGCGTCCATCATGGCGGCGTGACGCTGGAGCTGCGTCAGGCGCTGGAGCCCTGGCACGTGCTGGGCGAGGAGGGCTCGGCCGGCGGCACCGTGCGCTATGTCGATTCATCGGTCGAGCGGCTTCAGGTCAAGGCGGAGGGTTTTGTCGAGGGCCGCCACATCGTCACCTGCAACGGCCGCCGCCTGCCGATGACCTCGACCGGCCGCTCCGCCGAGGCCGTGGCCGGGGTCCGCTTCAAGGCCTGGCAGCCGGCCTCCGGCCTGCACCCGACCATTCCGGTGCATGCGCCCCTGACCTTTGATCTCATTGATACCTGGAACGGCCGCTCGATCGGCGGGG
>NZ_AJQF01000140.1:0-37722 GCF_000261705.1 Bradyrhizobium genomosp. III
TTCCAGGACCACGGCCATACGCCGGGGCCGGTCCAGCCGCCGCCCGAGGAACGCACAAATGAGTTTCCGCTGACCCTCGACTTGCGGACCCCGCTCCTGCAATGAGTATGATGGTGGGGCAGGGAGAGGCGCATGAGCGAGGGCGCAGCCGAGCAGGACAAGGCGGGTAGGGCGCAAGGCCAGCGTGAGGGCCAGCGCCGCTTTGCCCAATGGGTCCGCGACTATCGCCGCTTGCCTGGCATCCCCGACGAGTTCCTGGGCCCCGACGGCGCCCCGCGTGCGGTCTGGAGCCGCTTCTTCGATGCCTTCGGCGCGCTCGCGCCCGACGAGATCGAGCGTCGCTTCGGCATGGCCGACCGCCATCTGCGCGAGGCCGGCGTCACCTACCGTGCGCCCGGCGACAGCGCCGACCGGCCGTGGTCGATCAGCCATCTGCCGCTCCTGATCGACGAGGCCGACTGGCAGCAGCTTTGCGCCGGCATCACCCAGCGCGCCGAGCTGCTCGAACTGGTGCTGCGCGACATCTATGGCGAGGGCCGGCTGGTCGCGGAAGGCGCGCTGCCGGCGGCCGCGATTGCCGGCAGTCCCGAATATCTCCGCCCCGTCTGCGGCGTGCCGCCGCCGGGCGGGCGCTATCTGTCGATCTATGCCGCCGACGTCGGCCGCGGACCCGACGGCCGCTGGTGGGTGCTCGGCGACCGCACCCAGGCGCCGTCGGGGGCGGGCTACGCGCTGGAGAACCGTCTGGTGCTCTCGCGCGCCTTCTCCGACCTCTACAAGTCGATGAATGTGCCGCGCGTCGCGCCGTTCTTCGAGGCGTTTCGCGACAGCCTGCGCGCGCGCGCCGACCGCGACGAGCCCCGGATCGGCGTGCTCACCCCCGGCAGCTTCAGCGAGACCTATTTCGAGCATGCGACGTTGGCGCGCTATCTCGGCTTCCTCTTGGTCGAGGGCGACGATCTCGCGGTCAGCGACAACCGCGTCCACATCCGAACCGTCGCCGGGCTGAAGCGGCTCGACGTGCTCTTGCGCCGGGTCGATTCCAATTCGCTCGATCCGCTCGAGCTCGATGCCTCCTCGCATCTCGGCGTGCCCGGCCTGATCGACGTGCTGCGCAAGGACGGCGTCGTCGTCGCCAACATGCCGGGCTCGGGCGTGCTGGAGGCGCGGGCGCTGCTCGGCTTCCTGCCGGCGCTCAGCCGCCGCCTGCTCGGCGAAGAGCTGAAGATGCCGCACATCGCGACCTGGTGGTGCGGCCAGCGCAGCGCGCGCGAGGAGGTGCTGTCGCGGCTCGACGAGGTCGCGATCGAAGGCGCCTACCGGCGCGGCGTGCCCGGTTTCGACAGCGCGGGACCGGTGCTCGCGAGCGAGCTGGATGCGAGCGACCGCCAGCGCCTGATCGACGCCATCGCCGCACGCGGCATGGATTATGTCGGCCAGGAGGTGGTGCGGCTGTCGACCATGCCGGTGTGGGAGCAGGGCCAGATCACGCCGCGGCCCTTCGTGCTGCGCGTGTTCGCGGCGGCGACGCCCGACGGCTGGGCCATCATGCCCGGCGGCTTCTGTCGCATCGCCGAGCAGCCGGATGCGCGCGCGGTGTCGATGGGCGACGGCGCGCGCGCCGCCGACGTCTGGGTGGTCTCCGACAAGCAGGTCTCGACCGCGACGCTGCTGCCGGCGACCGACAAGGTCCGCATCCGCCGCATCGCCGGCGTGCTGCCGAGCCGCGCCGCCGACAATCTGTTCTGGCTCGGCCGATATCTCGAACGCGCCGAGGCGACGCTGCGGCTGGTGCGCGCTTTGGGCTCGCCGAGCGGGCCCAACAAGGGCACCGCGGCCTCGCTGCAATCTGGCGAACGCATCCAGCGCCTGCTGGTGGCCTGGGGTGCGATCTCGCAAACCTCGCGCGCCGCGCCCGGGCGGATCACCGCCGAAGCGTTGCAGAGCGCGGAACGTTTCGGCTCGGCCCTTTCGCTGGTGCGCGCGGCGCAGCGCACGGCGACCTCCTTGCGCGAGCGGCTGTCGCCCGATGCCTGGCAGGTCATCACCGAGATGGCCGAGCGCCTGGCCTACCAGGTCGAGGGCGACGACGGCGTGCTGAGCGCGGCCGAGCTGACCTTGCAGGAACTCGCGAGCCTCGCAGGGCTGGCGCAGGAGAACATGAACCGCGCCGCCGGCTGGCGCTTTCTCGACATCGGCCGCCGCACCGAGCGCGCCATCAACACCACGCGCTTCACCCGCCAGTTCGCCTATGACGAGGCCGGCGATGAGGATCTCGACATCCTGCTGACGCTGGTGGATTGCCAGATCACCTATCGCTCGCGCTATCTGCTGGCGCCGATCCTGGCGCCGGTGCGCGACCTTGCCGTGCTCGACGGCTATAATCCACGTTCGGTGGCGTTCCAGGTGACGACGCTGAACGAGCACATCGCCGCGCTGCCCAGCCTGAAGGAGCACGGCCTGATCGAGAAGCCGCAGCGCCTTGCGGTGGCGATGCAGGCGATGCTGGCGACCGCGGAGGCCGAGAAGCTCGAGGTCAAGACGCTGTTCGCGCTGGAGCAGGATCTGCTCAGCCTCGCCGAGGCGATCGGTCAGCACTACTTCCCGCACGGCCCCAATGCCGCCCGGCCGGAAAAGCTGACGGGGCTGGCGTGATCTACGACATCCGTCACGTCACCACCTACGAGTACGAGAATCCGGTCAGCTTCGCCCGCTGCACGCTGCGGCTGGAGCCGAGGAGCGGCGGCGGCCAGGAGCTGATCTCGCACAAGGTCGATATCCGCCCGCGTCCCGCCGAGCGCCACGTCCGGCGCGATTTCTTCGGCACTCTGACGGAGAGTGTGGTGATCGAAGCGGCGCATCGCAATTTGCGGATCGACTCGCGTTCGCGTGTCTCCGTGTCACGTAAGCCGCCGACGCGCGATGCGGGCAGCCCGAGCTGGGAGAGCATCCGCGACATCGCCTTCGAGGCGACCAGCCTCGGGCCGTCCTCGCCGGTCGGTTATGTCTTCGCAAGCCCGCTGGTGCCGGTGCTGCGTCCGGTCAGCGCCTATGCGGGGATGAGCTTTGCACCGGGCGCGGGCATCCTCGCGGGCGCGATTGATCTCATGCATCGCATCCGCACCGAGTTTCGCTACGACCCCAAGGCAACGGTGATCTCGACGCCGCTGAACGAGGTCTTCGACAAGCGACACGGCGTCTGCCAGGACTTTGCCCATGTGATGATCGCAGGGCTGCGCGGGCTCGGTCTGCCGGCGGCCTATGTCAGCGGCTACCTACGCACCATTCCGCCGCCGGGCCAGGCCCGCCTGCAAGGCGCCGATGCCACCCATGCCTGGGTGTCGCTGTGGTGCGGGGCGGAGCTTGGCTGGGTCGATTTCGACCCGACCAACGATCTGCTGATTGCCAACGACCATATCGTGCTTGCGGTCGGGCGCGACTTTTCGGACGTCTCGCCGGTCGACGGCATCATCGTCGGCTCGCCGAAGCAGAAGCTCGGCGTCGCCGTGGACGTGGTGATGGTGGAATAAACGCGGCCTCGTCGGCCGGGCTCGCCGCCGGGGTGTGCCGTGCCTTCACCGCAACCGCGATCTTGCATAGCACAACGGTAACATATTTCCGTAATCGCGTTCCCGGGGGTTTGGTCACTCGGCCCAAGATGGGCTATGCTGGGTCGTTGCGTCGAGGACAAGAACGAGACTTCGGGAGCTGACATGGGACACCACCGACACGCGGGGCTGCATCCATGATGACGTTGCCGAGACTGGCGGCTGAATCCCTGGAGAAGCTGCTGGGTACGTTTATGCGGCGTCGGTACGGCGAGACCGCTGCAAGCATGGTCGAGAGCGCAACCCGCACCGCGATGGAATGCATCGGTAACAGCGATGCCCTTTACCATAATATCGAACATACGATGCTGGTGACGCTGGCGGGCCATTCGATCCTCAGTGGCCGAAATCTCCATACCCACCTGACGGCCGAGGACTACGTCCATGTCCTGATCGCCTGCCTCGCCCACGATATCGGCTATGTCCGCGGGCTGTTTGAGGAGGATGACATCGACGGCTTCGTCATCGATGCCGCCGACACCAAGATCTCGTTGCCGCGTGGTGCCTCCGACGCCAGCTTGATGATGTATCACGTCGACCGCTCGAAGCTCTATGTCTCGCGGCGGCTGCAGCACATTCCCGGTCTCGATCCTGAACGCATCGCCCGCGCTATCGAGGGAACGCGCTTTCCGGCCCAGGAAGGCCATGAGTATGACGTCGATGCCTCGATCCTGCGCGCCGCCGATTTCATCGGCCAGCTCGGCGATCCCAACTATCTGCGCAAGGCCAACGCGCTCTATTACGAGTTCGAGGAAGTCGGCATCAATCGCCAGCTCGGCTACGATTCACCGGCCGACATCGTGAACCGCTATCCACAATTCTATTGGAACAGCGTCGCACCGCACATCCAGACCGAGATCGGTTACCTCAACAAGACCGAGATCGGCCGGCAATGGATCGCCAACCTCTACAGCAATGTCTTCCGCGCCGAGCGCGACATCTCGCTATCAGGCCCGCAGAGATAGCCCTATAGCCCGGATAAGCGTAGCGACATCCGTGGCCGGCCGCGCCAGATTCCGGATATCACTTCGCTCATCCGGCCTACGACCGCACAACTCCGTGAGCAAATCATGCAACAAAAAACCGTCACCACGGACATCCTCGACATCGCCTATCGCGAATACGGTGCGCCCGACGGCTGGCCCTGCATCATGGGCCACGGCTTTCCCTATGACGTGAACGCCTATGCCGAGACCGCGCCGATCATTGCCGAGGCCGGCGCGCGGGTGCTGGTGCCCTGGTTGCGTGGCTACGGGCCGACGCGATTTCGCTTCGCGGACACGCCGCGCTCCGGCGAGCAGGCGGCGCTCGGCGCGGATCTGCTAGCCTTCATGGACGCGCTCGGCATCAAGCTTGCCGTCGTCGGCGGCTATGACTGGGGCGGGCGCGCGGCCTGCGTGGTCTCTGCGCTCTATCCGGAGCGCGTGGTCGGCCTCGTCTCCGGCAACTCCTACAACATCCAGAACATCGCCCGCGCCATGGAGCCGGCCTCGCCGCCGGAAGAGGCGGCACTCTGGTATCAATATCTCTTTCACAACGAGCGCGGCCGCCGCGCGCTGGAGCGCAACCGGCGTGGCTTTGCCCGCCAGCTCTGGGCGATGTGGTCGCCGAAATGGGCGTTCGACGACACGACGTTCGAACGGAGCGCGGTGTCGTTCGACAATCCTGACTTCGTCGATGTCGTGATCCACTCCTACCGCCACCGCTACGCGCTGGTCGCGGGCGACCCCGCCTATGCCGCGATCGAGGCGAAGCTCGCGGGCCAACCGCCGATCCGCGTCCCGACCATCGCGATCGACGGCGACAGCGACGGCGTCAATCCCGGCACCGCTCATCACGCGCGCAAGTTCGAGGGCCCATTCGAGCGGCGTGTCTTCGCCGATGCCGGCCATAACCTGCCGCAGGAGCGGCCGGCCGAATGGGCGCAGGCGGTGGTCGAGGTCCGGAAAGCGGCCTCATAAAGGTCGTTTCTCGCCCGGCCAGCCGGCTTGTCTGCCATCCCTCCGATTTTTCCTGATCCTGGGAACCTTTTGCGACTGCAGCCGTCCAAGCTGAGGAGCCGCTTCTGTATGCGGCGCGTTGCAGGGGAGGATCTCGATGAAGTCACAAGTGCGCAAGCTGGAACGTGTCGCGGTGGCGCAGGCGCCGGTCGAACGGCCTGACAGGCCGGAGGTCGAGCAGGCGATCCGAACCATGATCCGTTGGGCCGGTGACGATCCCGCGCGCGACGGTCTGCGTGACACGCCGGACCGGGTCGCACGTGCCTTCGAAGAGTATTTTTCCGGCTATGCGCAGGATCCGACGGAAATCCTGCAAAAGACCTTCGAGGAGATCGAAGGCTATGACGAGATGATCGTGCTGCGCGGCGTTCGCTTCGAGAGCCATTGCGAGCACCACATAGCGCCGATCGTCGGCCGCGCCTGGGTCGCCTATATCCCGCAGGGCCGTGTCGTCGGCATCAGCAAGCTTGCGCGCGTGGTGGACATCTACGCGAAGCGCCTCCAGATCCAGGAGAAGATGACCGCGCAGATCGCCAATACCATCAACGACGTGCTCAAGCCTGAAGGCGTCGGCGTCATCATCAAGGCGACGCATCACTGCATGACGACGCGCGGCGCCCACAAGCCCGGGACCGATCTCGTCACCAGCCGCATGCTGGGCGTATTCCGCGACAATGCGCTGACGCGCCAGGAACTGTTGGGGCTCGCCAATTCGGACGATTGACCCGCGACTGCTCAAGGAGACGGCGCCATGACCGAGAACAACAAGCCGAGCGGACCCGACCTGAGCAAAGGCGTGTCGCCGACCGCGTTCAGGGATGGCAAACTGCTCGGTCATGTCGGCGAGGAGGACGTCCTGCTGGTGCAGGCCGGCAGCGAGATCTTTGCGATCGAGCCGGCCTGCAGCCATTACCACGGGCCGCTCGCCGAGGGCCTGGTGGTGGGAGACACCATCCGCTGCCCCTGGCATCACGCCTGCTTCTCCTTGCGCACGGGCGAAGCCACCCGCCCGCCGGCCCTGAACGCGCTGGCGGTGTGGGAGGTCGCGCGCGATCGGGACGACATCATCGTTCGGCGCAAGCGCGAGGCGCCAAAGCCGTCGACCGCTCATCGCAACGCGCCGACACCGGAGAAATTCGTCATCGTCGGCGGCGGCGCAGCCGGCTTCGCGGCCGCCGAGACGCTCCGGCGCGAGGGCTTTGCCGGCGCCATCACCATGCTCAGCGATGACGGCGCGATGCCGGTCGACCGGCCCAACCTCTCCAAGGATTATCTCGCGGGCAACGCACCGGAGGATTGGCTGCCGCTGCGGGGTCAGGACTATTATCAGGACGCGGGCATCGATCTCAGGCTCAACACCGACGTCTCCGCCATCGATGCGAAGACGCGCAACGTCACGCTCGGCAATGGCGACAGGCTTCCGTTCGACCGGCTGCTGCTCGCGACCGGCGCCGAGCCCGTCAAACTGCAGATCCCGGGCGCCGACCAGCCGCATGTCCACACCTTGCGCTCCGTCGCCGACAGCCGCGCCATCATCAAGGCCGCGGAGAGTGCCAGGCGCGCTTTGGTAATCGGCGCCAGTTTCATCGGCCTCGAAGTCGCGGCGTCCTTGCGGGCACGCAAGATCGAGGTGCACGTGGTCGCGCCGGAAGAGCGGCCGATGCAGAAGGTGCTCGGCTCCGAGATGGGCGACTTCGTGCGGTCGCTCCATGAAGAGAACGGCGTGATCTTTCATCTCAAGGACACAGTCGAAAAGCTCGACGGCACCCGCGCCACGCTGAAGAGTGGAGCTGTCATCGAAGCCGACCTCGTCGTGGTCGGCATCGGCGTCAAGCCGCGCCTTGCGCTGGCCGAGCACGCCGGCCTTGCGGCGGATCGCGGTGTCAGCGTGAGCGAATATCTCGAGACCAGTGTCGCCGGCATTTTCGCGGCCGGCGACATCGCGCGCTGGCCCGATCCGCATTCCCGGCAAACCATCCGCGTCGAACATTGGGTCGTTGCCGAACGCCAGGGCCAGACCGCGGCGCGCAACATGCTCGGCAAGCGCGAGCGCTTCGACGCGGTGCCGTTCTTCTGGTCGCAACACTACGACGTGCCGATCAACTATGTCGGCCACGCCGAGAGCTTTGACGAGGTCGCGATCGACGGCAGCATCGGAGGCAAGGACTGCCTGTTGAAGTACCGCAAGGACGGCCGCGTGCTCGCGATTGCTTCGATCTACCGCGATCTCGACAACCTCAAGGCCGAGCTCGAGATGGAGCGGTCGCGCGGCTGACGCGCCGCAGTCGATCTTGATTTGCGTCAATGTTACTGCCGGTACGGGTGCTCTGCTGGCTGTCGTCCCGGCACGATGCGTGCTATTCTGGCGCGTGCCCCCGGGCTACGCAAGCAGGAGTGGCCGTCATGACCAGTGCTTCGGACACGTCACATCACCCAAGTCTCGGCTCCGGCATCGCGGCGCTGCATGCCAAATGGGGCTGGATCGTCGCGCTCGGCGTCGTCTATCTCATCGCCGGCTTCATTGCGCTCGGCAGCATGGTGATGGCGACGGTGGCGAGCGTGATCGTGGTCGGCGCCATGATGATCGTCGCGGGCGTCACCGAGATCATCGGCGCGTTCCAGATGAAGAGCTGGGGCAAGTTCCTGATCTGGGCCTTGCTCGGCGTGCTCTACGTGATCGCGGGCTTCCTGACCTTCGAGAATCCGCTGTTCGCGGCGGTCCTGCTGACGTTGTTTCTCGGCGCCTCGCTGATCGCCTCGGGCGCCGTCAGGCTGTTTCTCGCCTTCAGCATGAAGCGCGAGAGCCCGTGGGTCTGGGTGGCGCTGTCGGCCGTCATCACGCTGCTGCTCGGCCTGCTGATCGTCGCGCGCTGGCCGGTGAACAGCGTCTATATCCTCGGCCTGTTCCTCGGCATCGACCTGATCATGGCGGGAGCGGGCTGGATCAGCCTGGGCTTCAGCTTGAAGCGGCGCGGCTGAGCCATCAGCAACTCGACGCAAGACCATCTTGCGGAACTCCGCTGATCTGACGCGCTGACAAAAAGCAGCACCCGCGCGGCCGCCTCGCGCGGAGATCACCGGGGAGATACCATGAAAGCCGCCTTGGCCCTGGCCGCAGCGCTCGCTGCCGCCTGCCTGTCCACATCCGTCTCCGCGCAAAAATCCTACGGTCCGGGCGTCAGCGACACCGAGATCAAGATCGGCAACACCATGCCCTATAGCGGGCCGGCCTCGCCGCTCAGCATCACGGGCAAGGTGATCGCGGCCTATTTCGACGAGGTCAACGAGAAGGGCGGGGTTGGCGGCCGCAAGCTCAATTTGATCTCGCTGGACGACGCGTTCTCGCCGCCCAAGACCATGGAGGCGGCGCGGCGGCTCGTCGAAGGCGACGGCGTCGCCTTCATCTTCGCGACCATGGGCACGGCGCCGAGCTCGGCGATCGCAAAATATCTCAACAGCAACAAGGTGCCGCAGCTCTTTCTGATCAGCTCGGCCTCGAAATGGAACGATCCGGCCAACATGCCCTGGTCGATGGCGCTGCCCTGGGCGCCGAACTACACCAGCGAGGCCGCGATCGACGTCGCCTATGCCCGCGCCAAGAACCCGAACGCGCGCTTCGCCGTGCTCTACCAGAACGACGATGCCGGCAAGGAATATCTTCGCGGCGTCAAGGAGGCGCTCGGCGCCGACGCCGACAAGGCGATCGCGATGGCCTCGAGCTTCGAGGTCGCGGATCCCACCGTCGATTCCCAGGTGCTGACGCTGGCGAACACCAAGGCCGACGTCTTCATGATTTATTCGGTGACGCCGCGCGCCTGCGCGCAGGCGATCAGGAAAGCCCACGAGGTCGGCTGGCAGCCGACGCGCTTCCTCGCCTCCGGCTGCGCCAACAAGGCGACCGTGATGGTCCCTGCGGGTCTCGAGGCCGGCAAGGGCGTGCTCTCGCTCGGGTCGCTGAAACCGTTCGTCGAGACGCCGAAGAACGATCCGGCGATGACGGCCTATATCGACTTCATGAAGAAGCGCCTGCCCAATGCCGACGTCAACAACGTCGCCGGACTCTACGGCTACACCGTCGCCGAGGCATTGGTGGTGCTGCTGAAGCAGTGCAAGGACAATCTGACGCGCGAGAACATCATGGCGCAGGCGGCGAACCTGAAGAGCGTGCCGCTGTCGCTGCTGATGCCCGGCATCACGCTCAATACCACGCCGCAGGATTTCCGCCCGATCAAGGATGGCTATATGCTCCAGTTCGACGGCAACGACTGGGTGGTGGCGAGTGAATTGCTGAAGGGGACGTGAGGAGCAGCCGCAGAGACGGTGCACCCTCTCCCCTTGTGGGAGAGGGTGGATTCGCGAAGCGAAGCCGGGTGAGGGGTCTATCTCCGCGCACTCCTCTAACAATGGCATTCGCTGAAACAACCCCTCATCCGGCGCTTCGCGCCACCTTCTCCCACAAGGGGAGAAGGGAAGAGGAGAACCCAATGGACTTTCAACACTCCGCCCGTTCGCTGGAGCTCCAGGAGCGCGTCCGGCAGTTCATGCGGACACATGTCGAGCCGGTCGAGGAGCTCTATTACGAGCAGGTGAAGCCGGAGGCCGCGCGCTACAGGACGCCGGCCGTCCTGCAGGACCTGAAGCGGCTGGCGCGGGAGCAGGGGCTCTGGAACCTGTTCCTGTCGGGCGAGCACGGACCGGGTCTGACCAATCTCGAATATGCGCCGGTGAAGGAGATCATGGGCCGCATCCTCTGGGCGCCCGAGGTCTTCAACTGCTCGGCGCCCGACGTCGGCAACATGGAGGTGCTCGCCAACTACGGCACCAGGGCGCAGCAGGAGCGCTGGCTGAAGCCGCTGCTGGAGGGGCGCATCCGCTCCGGCTTCTCGATGACCGAGCCGCAGGTCGCCTCCAGCGATGCCACCAACATCCAGTGTGCCATCACGCGCGACGGGGACGACTACGTCATCAACGGCCGCAAATGGTTCACATCAGGCGCGATGAACGAGGATTGCGAGATCCTGATCGTGATGGGCAAGACCGCGCCCGACGATCCCGACCGTCACCGCCAGCAATCCATGATCCTGGTGCCCAGAAACACGCCGGGCGTGCGCATCGTCCGCGACATGCTCACCTATGGTTATGACGACGCCCCGGTCGGCCACCCCGAGATCGTCTACGAGAACGTCCGCGTGCCCGCGGAAAACATGCTGCTCGGCGAGGGCCGCGGCTTCGAGATCGCGCAGGGGCGGCTCGGGCCCGGCCGCATCCACCATTGCATGCGGCTGATCGGCTGCGCCCAGCGTGCGCTCGAATTGATGTGCCAGCGCGCCGTCTCCCGCGTGGCCTTCGGCAGGCCGCTTGCCGAGCAGGGCTCGGTGCGCGAGGACATCGCAAACTCGTTCTGCGAGATCGCGCAGGCGCGGCTCCTGACGCTGCAAGCCGCCGACAGGATGGACCGCGAAGGCAACAAGGCCGCGCGCGACCTGATCGCGGCGGCCAAGATCGTGGTGCCCAGCATGGCCGCCCGTGTCATCGACCGTGCCATCCAGATCCACGGCGCCGCTGGCGTCTCGCAGGACACGTTCCTGGCGCGTGCTTACGTCTACGCCCGCTTCATCCGCATCGGCGACGGGCCGGACCAGGTGCATCTGGCTGCTGTCGGCAAGGAGCTAATCAAGCGCGGGGGGGTGATGGGATAGGCAGACAGTTTCTCCGGGACTGGCCCAATGCGCGGAAGTATCTGGTCATAGGTAGCATGGTATGCTTGGATGACGGGATCACTTCAATGCGTGCATTGCCGACGTTGTTGCGCTCGGCACAAGAGCGAGCAGGTCAACAATGTGCAATTTCGTCCCGAGCAGCCGGACGTCCGGCGCGCGATCCATTGCGGCAATCTTCGCCTCTATTTTGATGATCCTGATCATCTGCAGCGGCCCATCCGCGCTTGCCGCAGTGGAGCCCTTTCCCGCGGATTTCAAAATCCAGCGCATCTCGGTCAACGGCGTCACCCTGCATGTCCGCGTTGGCGGACAGGGACCGGCGGTCGTGCTCCTGCACGGCTTCGGCGATACAGGCGACATGTGGGCGCCGCTCGCCAAGGCGCTTTACAAGGACCACACCGTGATCGTTCCGGACCTGCGCGGCATGGGGCTCTCGTCGCAACCCGCAGCCGGTTACGACAAGAAAAACCAGGGCGTCGACATCGCCATGGTCATGGACAAGCTCAACGTCCAGAAAGCCGATCTGGTGACGCACGACATCGGCAACATGGTGGGCTATGCGCTCGCGGCGCAACATCCCGACCGCATCACCAAATGGGTCGTCATCGACGCGCCGCTGCCCGGCATCGGGCCCTGGGACGAAATCCTGAAAAGCCCCATGCTGTGGCATTTCAACTTCCGCGGCCCTGACGTCGACCGCCTGGTCAAGGGCCGCGAGCGCATCTATCTCGACCGGTTCTACAATGAGCTGTCGGCCGACCCCAAGGCAATCGACGAAGCGACCCGCAACCATTATGCGAAACTCTACGCCCGGCCAGGCAACATGCATTACGCCTTCGAGCAGTTCGCAGCGTTCGGGAAAGACGCCACGGACAACAAGGTTTTTGCCGGGACCAAGTTGAACATACCGATCCTGGCCCTCGGCGCTGAAAAGTCCTTTGGCGATCAGCAAGTGGCGATCATGCGCGAAGTCGGCACCAAGGTTGACGGCGGCATCGTCACCGGCTCCGGACATTGGATCATGGAAGAGCAGCCGGCGCAGACCGTGAGCAAGGTGCGTGCTTTCCTCGACGGGAAATGACGGCGAGCTGATTGGCTCTCGGTCATACCAGTCGAATCGTTGAGCGACGCGGCAGCGGCGCCAGCGCGCCGCGCATGAAGCCGCCGAGGCAAACTAGCGGCGCCTTCCTCGCGCTTCGTGATGGCGGAGCGCGTCGACGATCACCTTGAATGCGGCCGAGTTCTGCCGCGAGGTCGGATAATAGATATAGTAGCCGTCGAATTTCGGCGACCAGTCGTCGAGCACGATGACGAGCTCACCGGATCGGACATGCCGCGTCACCATGTCCTCGGGGACATAGGCGATGCCGAAACCTTTGAGGGCGGCGTCGATCATCGCCCGGGAATCGTTGAAGGTCAGTTGTCCCTCGACGCGCACCCGGAGGTCGGGACCGTTCCTGGCGAACTCCCACACATAGTGGCCGCCTGCGGCCGCGCGCCGCTTGATGCAGACGTGCTTCAGCAGGTCTTGCGGATGTCTTGGTTTCGGATGCTCCTTCAGATAGGCAGGCGAGGCGACCGCGACGAGCCGCCAGTCCGGACCGATGCGCACCGCGATCATGTCCTTCTCGACGCTTTCGCCGAGGCGGATGCCCGCATCGAAGCCGTCTTCGACGATGTTGCGGAAGGCCGTGTCGAGGCTGAACTCGACCTTGAAGTCGGGGTATTTTCCCAAGACTGGCGACAGCTTCGGCCAGACGACCGTGTCCAGCGCATGGTCCGAGAGCGTGATCCGGATCGTGCCCGACGGCTTGTCACGCAGCGACATCAGCGCGGCGATATCGCGCTCGATCTCTTCGATGCGGGGCGCAACTGATTTTTGAAGGCGCTCGCCCGCCTCGGTCAGGCCGACGCTTCGGGTCGTGCGCGTGAGCAGCCGCAGCCCCATCTGCGATTCCAGGCGCTTGATCGTATGGCTGAGCGTCGATTGCACCACGCCCAGTTTCGCCGCGGCCTTCGTGAAGCTGCGCTCGCGGGCGACGGCCACGAAAGCCAGCAAATCGTTGAAATCCTGGCTTGCCATGGCCGCCACTATTCATGGCCCATATCGATGAATGCAAGCAAATTATATCGACTAATCGGCCGCCGGCTTCCGGCCTCGATCTGGCAACCGCAAAAGCTTTCGCGGAATCGCGTTGATCGACATGTCGAGCCGCTGAGCGCGTCAGTTCGCGCGCCGAAGCGGTTTGAACGCGGCGCGTAGCTCCGCGGAGAAAAGCTCAGGCTGCTCCCAGGCCGCAAAATGACCGCCTTTGTCGACCTCATGGAAGTAGGTCAGGTTGCGATAGGCGCGCCGGGCCCAGGTCTCCGGGGCTTGATAGCTCTCGCCGGGAAAGACGGTGATGGCCACGGGAAGCGAGATCTCCGCGGTCTTCTCGGGGGCGGCGAGAGCGGGACTGCGCCCGCTGTATTCCCAGTAAAGTCGCGCCGACGAAACCGCGCTGTTCGTCAGCCAGTAGAGCGTGATGTCGTCCAGCACCTCGTCGCGGGACTTCTCGGGGTCGGTGCCATCGTAATTCCAATGCGAGAACCCTGGATGACCGAGCATCCAGGCTGCCAGCCCCGCAGGAGAATCCGTCAAGCCGTAGCCGACCGTCTGCGGCCTCGTTCCCATCATCACCGCATACGACCGGTTGCCCATCCTGGCAGCCGCGCTGAATGCTTCGAACGCGGTGCGTTCCTTCTCGGACAGTTCCGCCGGGGCAGGCCCGCCGGCGGCGAGGATCGCGGCGATGTCGGGCGGACGATCGCCGGCAAGTTGATGTGAATGCCGAGCAAGCCTGCCGGCGCCAGCCGCGCCATCGCGCTGGAGACGGGCGAACCCCAATCGCCGCCCTGGGCGACGTAATGGGTGTAACCCAGCCGCTTCATGAGTTCTGCCCAGATGCGCGCCGTGTGCTCGGGGCCCCAGCCGGTATCGCGCGGCTTGCCGGAGAATCCGTAGCCGGGCATCGAGGGGATCACCACGTCGAACGCGTCCTCAGGCCGTCCGCCATGGGCCGTTGGATCCGTGAGCGGATCGATCACCTTGAGCTGCTCGAACACCGATCCCGGCCAGCCATGGGTGATCACGACAGGGAGCGCATTGGGATGTCTGGAGCGGACATGGATGAAATGAATGTCGATCCCGTCGATAGCAGTGACGAATTGCGGAAGCGCGTTCATCTTTGCTTCGATCTTCCCCCAGTCGTAGCCCGTGCCCCAATAGTGCACGAGCGACTGGAGCTTCGCCAGCGGGATGCCCTGCGACTGATCGGAAACGGTCTCGCGGTCGGGCCAGCGTGTCGCCAGCACACGACGGCGGAGCTCGACGAGATCCTGCTCGGGAATGTCGATACGGAACGGGCGAATGACGCTCTCGTCGGCCGCCAGCGCGCCGTGAACGGAAAACACGCTCGCGGAGATCGCCGCTGCAATTCCAATCGCAGCGGTGCCGAGAAGCGCGCGTCGATCTCTGTCGATGATGATTGCGGATTTGGATGACGAATTGGATGGCAAATTGGATGACATGGGCATCGGAGTGCCTCCTGGCTTCAGGCGATCGGCGCCTGCGGGGCAGGACACTCCTTCGTCTGGCTCTGCAACATGGCGTGGAGGCCGGCCGATAGCTCGTTAGGCGTTGTTAGATGCTGTGAGCCGTCGCCGGCGTGGCGAAGGGCACAAGCTCAGCATCGCTGTCCATTTCCGCTTGGGAACGACTTCGAAAAATCAGCAGTCATCGTGCAGGCCGCGCCAGGCCATTGATAGTGCTGACCCCGTCTACTGTGCATGGGGTTGTTTTCGCACTTTTGTCTGGAGCAGGCTCGCCGCGGCCCCTGCAGCGGCGGACGCGCCAATCATCCGGCCTTGATCATCCCGCTCTGGCGATGCGGCCGTCCGCCGATCCCGCGCGCAAATTCTGGAAGAACTTCTCCACCTCGCGCGACAGCGTGTCCGCGGTCTCGGTCAGGCTGCCCGCCGCCGTCAACACCGAGGATGCGGCGGTATCGGTCTCGCCGATGGCGTCGCGCAGCGAGGTGATGTTGGCGACCAGCGTCTCGTTGCCCTGCGCCGCGCTTTGCGCGTTGGACGAGATCTCGCGCGTGGCGGCGTCCTGCTGGCCGATGGCGCCGGCGATTGCGGAGGTGACCTCGTTGATCTCGCGCACCGCGCCGCCGATCTCGCGCACGGCATCGACCGCGTTGCGGGTCGAGGCCTGGATCATCGAGACGTTCTCGCTGATCTCCGCGGTGGCCTTGGCGGTCTGGCCCGCGAGGGTCTTCACTTCATGAGCGACCACGGCAAAGCCGCGGCCGGCGTCGCCGGCGCGCGCGGCCTCGATGGTCGCGTTCAGCGCCAGCAGATTGGTCTGCTCGGCGATGGCCTGGATCAGATTGAGCACGCCGTCGATGCGCTGCGTCGCCGCGGCGAGGCTCTCGATCTCGGAGATCGACTTCTCGGTGCGCTGGCCGGTCTGCTCGACCGCGCCGGCGCTCTGCCGCACCTGGCGGCCGATCTCGACGACCGAGGCCGACAGCTCCTCGGCCGCGCCGGCCACCGCCGTGACGTTGTGCGAGGCCTGCTCGGTGGCATTGGCCGCCGTGCCGGCGCGGCTAGAGGCATCCGCGGTGACGCGCGTGATGGTCTGCGCGGTCTCGCGCATGACCGAGGCGTTGTCGCTGAGGCCGCGCATGATCGCGCCGATCGCCCCGCGAAACTCCTCGACGGACTGTTCGATGTGGCGCGCGCGCTCCTCGCGCGCGGCGGAGCCCTGCGAGACCTGCGCGGCGAGGTTGCGGTTGCGGCCCATGGCCTCCTGGAAGACCTGGATCGCGCGTGCCAGCGCGCCGATCTCGTCGGCGCGGTCGGAGTGCGGCACCACGACATCCTCGGTGCCGTCGGCGACCTGCTTGATGGTCGCGGTGATCGCGGCGAGCGGCCGGGCGACCGAGCGGGCGATGATGACGATGCCGATCACGACCAGGGCCAGCGCCACGCCGCCGAGGCAGGTCAGGACGAAGGAGAGGGTGCGATTGGTCTCCGTCTCGCGCGCGATCTGTTTGGCGCGCTCGGCATAGACCTTGGACAGCGCCTCGAGATCCTTGTTCAGCGCCGAGCGCACGGTGCGGTTGGCATCGTTGTCGCCCCATTCGCGGCCCGCGGCCGCATTGATCTCGACGCCGCGGCGCACCAGTTCCTTGCGGAACTCGACGAACTGCTCGATGCGCTTCTTGAAGGTGGCGAACTGCTCGGCATCGTCGGCTTTAACGATGGTCTCCCAGCGCTTCACGACGTCGAGGATCTGGGCGTTGAACTTGAGCAGGCCCTCGCCGTATTTCTTCACCACGGCGGGCTCGGTCGACATGTAGACGCCGCGCGATTCCATCACGACCGCATAGACCAGCGAGTTGACGCGCTCGACGTTCAGAGCTGCGGCGTTCGCCGTCTCGATCGCGCTGGTCAGGTCGGCGCCGCGGCGGCTGTTGTAGTCGGACAGCATCGCGATCGCAGCCGTCAGCAGCGCGAACAGCGCGAAGATCGCATAGAGCTTGGTGGCAAGCGTGAAACGGCCAGCCAGCTTGGCGGCATTCCCAGATCGGTCTGATGTCATGGTGTTCAGGGGCCCGGAATGGCCTGAAGCGGCCGGTGAGCGGGGTGGTTCGAATTTGATGCAAAACTATGCAGAACGAAGGTGGATGCGGCGTTAACACGGCCGTTGGCTGCCTCCGTCCTTGGTCGTAGGAAAGGCAAGTTATTTCAGCGTCTTGATCCGAAGGTAGAGTTTCAGGATAGTCTTAGGTCGGCCACCGGCCGATGCACCCCGGAGAGACCCTTGGTCTATCGCCATACCATCGACGCCACGACCCACACCTTCCCGGACCTGCGCGACCTCCTTGCCAGGGCGACGCCGCCGCGCTCCGGCGACCGGCTGGCCGGGATCACCGCCGACACCGCCGAGCAGATGATCGCGGCGCGGATGGCGCTCGCCGACGTCCCGCTCGGCCAATTCCTGCAGGAAGCCGTGATTCCCTACGAGGCCGACGAGGTCACCCGCCTCGTCATCGACAGCCATGACGCGAAGGCCTTCGCGCCGGTGGCGTCGCTGACGGTTGGTGCCTTCCGCGACTGGCTGCTGTCGGATGCCGCAACGCCCGAAATCCTGCGCAAGCTGGCGGGCGGCATCACCCCGGAGATGGCAGCCGCAGTGTCGAAGCTGATGCGCAATCAGGATCTGATCCTGGCGGCGCGGAAATGCGAGGTCACCACCGCCTTCCGCAACACCATCGGCCTGAAGGGGCGGATGAGCACGCGGCTGCAGCCCAACCATCCCTTCGACGATGCCAGGGGTATCACCGCCTCGATCCTCGACGGCATCCTGCTGGGTGCCGGCGATGCCTGCATCGGCATCAATCCCGCGAGCGACGATCCGGCCGTCATCGCGCAATTGCTGCGACTGCTCGACGAGATCATCACGCGGCTGAAGATCCCGACGCAAGCTTGCGTGCTGACCCATGTCACGACGACGCTGGCGCTGATCGGGCAGGGCGTGCCGGTCGACCTCGTCTTCCAGTCGGTCGCCGGCACCGAGGCCGCCAATCGCAGTTTCGGCATCGACCTTGCGCTTCTGAAGGAGGCGCAGCAGGCCGGGTTGTCGCAGGGGCGCGGCACGGTCGGGCAGAACGTGATGTATTTCGAGACCGGCCAGGGCTCGGCGCTGTCGGCGGGCGCCCACCACGGCGTCGATCAGCAGACCTGCGAGGCGCGCGCCTATGCGGTCGCCCGCGCCTTTGCCCCGCTGCTGGTCAACAGCGTGGTCGGCTTCATCGGCCCGGAATATCTCTATGATGGCAAGGAAATCATCCGCGCCGGGCTGGAGGATCATTTCTGCGGCAAATTGCTCGGCCTGCCGCTCGGGATCGACATCTGCTACACCAATCACGCCGAGGCGGACCAGGACGACATGGACAATCTGCTGACGCTGCTCGCAGCCGCCGGCGTCACCTTCATCATGGGTGTCCCCGGCGCCGACGACGTCATGTTGAACTACCAATCGACGTCTTTTCACGACGCGCTCTATGTCCGGGACGTCTTCGGTCTGCGCCGCGCGCCGGAATTCGACGACTGGCTGGTGCAGGCAGGGATTACTGGCGCCGATTTCCGTCTTGCCGGCGATGCAGGCCTGCTGCCCGATTTTGCCTCGCGGCTGATCGCCTGAGGCTGGAAGCTCCCTAAGGCCTTCAGGAAACCATTGGTCCCTCTCCGAATTATGCTTGTGCCACAATATTGAGAAATTCCGGCGACGGCATTACGCTATGTGTCTGGCTGGCTATTTCCGCAACCAGGTCGAGCGTGGCGGGGGAGCTTTGATGCGAGCTGAAAGTAACGGAACGTCGCGGCGGATTCTCTGTGTGTTTCCGCGCTACACCTCGTCGTTCGGGACGTTCGAGCATTCCTATCCCCTGACCGATGGTGTCCGTGCCTTCATGCCGCCGCAGGGGCTGCTGCTGATCTCGGCCTATCTGCCGCAGGATTGGCAGGTCAAATTCGTCGACGAGAACCTGCGTCGCACGACCAGGGAGGAGTTCGAGTGGGCCGAGGTGGTCTTCGTCAGCGGCATGCACATCCAGCGCCAGCAGATGAACGACATCTGCCGCCGCGCTCATGAATTCGATCTGCCGGTCGCGCTCGGCGGTCCCTCCGTCAGCGCCTGTCCCGACTATTATCCGTCCTTCGACTATCTCCATGTCGGCGAGCTCGGCGATGCCACCAACCAGCTGATCGAGATCCTGTCGCGCGACACCACGCGTCCCGAGGCCCAGGTGGTGCTCACCACCAAGGACCGCGTGCCGATGACGGAGTTTCCGATCCCGGCCTACGAGCTTGCCGACGTGAAGAAATACATGCTCGGCAGCATCCAGTATTCCAGCGGCTGTCCCTATCAGTGCGAGTTCTGCGACATCCCCGGCCTCTACGGCCGCAATCCACGCCTCAAAGCGCCGGAGCAGATCATCGCCGAGCTCGACCGCCTGCGCGAATGCGGCATGACGGACACGGTCTATTTCGTCGACGACAATTTCATCGGCAACCGCAAGGCGGCGCTGGATCTGCTGCCGCATCTGATCGAATGGCAGAAGCGGACCGGCTACGTGGTGCGGCTCGCCTGCGAGGCGACGCTCAACATCGCCAAGCGGCCCGAGATCCTCGAGAAGATGCGCGAGGCATATTTCATCACCATCTTCTGCGGAATCGAGACGCCCGATCCCGACGCGCTGAAGGCGATGCAGAAGGACCACAACATGATGGTCCCGATCCTGGAGGGCGTGCGCACCATCAACTCCTACGGCATGGAGGTCGTCTCCGGCATCATCATGGGACTCGACACCGACAAGCCGAATACGTCTGAGGCGCTGCTCGGCTTCGTCGAGGAGTCCCGGATTCCGCTGCTCACGATCAACCTGCTTCAGGCGCTGCCGAAGACGCCGCTGTGGGACCGGCTGGAGCGCGAGGGGCGCCTGGTCGAAGACGACGGCCGCGATTCCAACGTCGACTTCCTGCTGCCCTATGACGAGGTCGTCGCGTCCTGGAAGCACGCGATGGCGGTCGCATATGCGCCCGAGAAGGTCTACGCGCGCTTTCAGTATCAATGCGACCACGTTTATGTTCACCGCCTCAAGGTGCCGACCCCGGACGAGATGAAGACCTGGGCCAACATCAGGCGTGGCCTCGTCATGCTGCGCAACATCTTCTGGAAGGTCGGCGTGCTCGGTGACTACAAGCGCGTGTTCTGGAAGTTCGCGCTGGGGCGCCTCAAGCGCGGCGATGTCGAAGGCCTGATCGGATGCACCCTGATCGCGCACCATCTCATCACCTTTGCGCGCGCGGCCTCCAGCGGCAGGCAGAACGCCTCGAATTACTCGATCCGGCTGCGCGAGGCCGCCGTTCCCGCCGAATGATGCGACATGTCTGATCCGGCCCTGCCGCGCCGTCCGACCCTCGATCTGCGGGCGTTCACGCCCGCGCGCGTGGCGCTCGGGCGCAGCGGCGCTAGCGTGCCGACCAAGGCGCTGCTCGATTTCACGCTCGATCATGCCCGCGCCCGCGATGCCGTGCATGCCGCCTTCGATGCAGCGCGTATGGTCGCCGATCTCGGCGCGCTGGGGCTTGCCGTCACCGAGGTGAGGAGCCAGGCGGTCGACCGCAGGGACTATCTGCGGCGGCCGGATCTGGGACGACGGCTCGACCCCGGCTCGGCCGAGGTCTTGGCGCGAGCGGCTTCGGCGCCGTGCCGGCTTGCGCTCGTGATCGGCGACGGCCTGTCCGCGGCGGCGGTCCACGCCCATGCGGTGGCCCTGGTGAGGCGCCTGCTGCCGCTGCTCGCGGAAGGGGACGACGTCGCGGTCGGCCATGTCGTCGTCGCGTCAGGCGCGCGCGTCGCGCTCGGCGACGAGATCGGCGCCATTCTCGGTGCGCGCATGGCCTTGATGCTGATCGGCGAGCGGCCGGGCCTGTCGGCGCCCGATAGCCTCGGCGCTTATCTGACCTTTGCGCCGAAGCCCGGCCGCACTGACGCCGAGCGAAATTGCGTGTCCAATATCCACCACGCCGGGTTGAGCTACGACGAGGCCGCCTTCAAGATCGCCTGGCTGGTCCGCGAGGGGCTGGCCCGGCAGGTCAGCGGCGTGGCGTTGAAGGACGAGAGCGCGGACCGCGCGCCGCGTCGAATTGGCACGGCATTGCCCGAATGACGGGCATCCCCGGTCCAGATCGCCACTTCTTGATCGATTCGGCCACACTTCGCCTGCTTGCGAAAAGACCGGTTCACCTGCTAAACCCCTCGCGGCGATTTTCCGCGCATTTTCAAAGGGCAAGCCTCCCATTGGTATGGCGTTTTCAAGCCGTTCGCGGGGCGCACTAAGCTCTCAGCCCGAGCCGATTTAGGAACTGGATAAGGCATGCTCGAAAAGCACAGCGAGAATGAGGTTCATGTCGACAAGGTCGAGCAGGGACCTACGTCCTCGATCGCCTTCGGGCTGGAGCGCATCGGGCTGATCGCCGTCCGGGCGCCGATCGTCTCCTGCATCGTCCTGCTCGTCCTGATCGTCGGAGCCGTGTTCGGCATCCACCGGATCAAGATCGACGATTCGCTGTCGCAGCTGTTTCGCTCCGACAGTCGCGAATTCCATCAATATGAAGAGGTCACGAAGAAGTTCCCGGCCGAGGAATTCGACGTCCTCGTCGTGGTCGAGGGCAAGAACCTGCTGGCCCGGAATAATCTGGAGAAGCTGCGCGACTTCGTCACCGACCTGCAACTGGTCGAAGGCACGCGCGGGCTGGTCTCGCTGTTCTCGGCGCGCCAGGCGCCGGCACCGGGCAAGCTGCCGGCGGCGCTGTTCCCGGCCGAACTGCCCGAGGGCGCCGACTACGACAAGTTCATCGAGACCGTCAAAAACAACGAGATCATCCGCGGCAAGCTGTTGTCGGAAGACGGCACGCTGGCGCTGATCGTGCTGTCGCTCGATCCGGAGGTGGTGGCGTCCAGCAAGCTGACCAAGACCGTGGGCGACATCCGCGCCCTGATGAAGGAGGATCTCAGCGACACCGGTCTCAACGTGCAGCTCTCGGGCGTGCCGGTCATGCAGCTTGAGATCCGCAATGCCGTCGAACGCGACGGGCTGACCTACAACATCCTCGGCATTCTCGCCGGCTGCATCATCGCCATCATCTTCTTCCGCAAGATCTCGTTCATGGTCGCCGCGGCGTTTCCGCCGATGATCGCGATCCTGTTGGCGCTCGGCGCGCTCGGCTGGGCCAATTTCAATCTCAACATGTTCCTGAACGTGATGACGCCGCTCATCATGGTCATCAGCTTCTCGGACTCGATGCAGCTCACCTTCGCCGCGCGCGACCGGCTGATCGCGGGCCAGGACAAGTTCACCGCGTTCAAGAACGCGGTGCTGGTGGTGGGCCCGGCCTGCGTGCTGACGCACGGCACCGCCGGCATTTCCTTCATCGCGCTGCAGTTCTCCAACTCGGACCTGATCCGCAAGTTCGGTGAGGCGGGCCTCGCCGCCACCATCATCGCGCTGGTCGCGGTGCTGTCGCTGGTGCCGGTGTTCGGCGTGCTGCTCGTGCGCAACGAGAAGACGTTCGCGGTCAAGTTCCAGAGCGCGGATGCCGGCGTCCAGGCGCTGCGTAATTTCTGCTATTGGATCGCGGTGCGGATGGTGGGCCGGCCCGGCCTGTTCAGCCTGATCGCAGTGCTGTTCGTCGGCGGCCTCGGCGTCATCTACGCCAATCTGGAGCCGCGCTACCGGCTTGCCGACCAGGTGCCGGACAAGCGTCAGGCGGTCGCTGCCAGCAACCGGCTCGACGCCAAGCTCACCGGCGCCAACCCGGTCAATGTGCTGATCCAGTTCCCCAAGGGTGAATCGCTCTATTCGCCGGAGACGCTGCAGACCATCGCGGACGTGCATGCGACCGTGGAGAAGGCGGCCGGTGTCGGCAATGTCTGGTCGGTCGAGACCCTGCGCCGCTGGCTTGCGGAAAAGGCCGGCAGCGCCGACGTCGCGACGCTGAAGGAATATGTCAGCGTCATTCCCGAGCATCTGGTGCGGCGCTTCATTGACGCCGAGCAGGACGCGGTTGTGGTCGCCGGCCGCGTGCCGGACAAGGATTCCAGCCAGCTCCTGCCGATCGTCGACAAGCTCGATGCCGAGCTCGACGCCGTCCGCAAGAAGCATCCGGGCTACGAGGTCGCGGTGACGGGCCTTGCCGCGATCGCGGCGCGCAACTCGGCCAGCATGATCGAGAAGCTGAACCGCGGGCTCACCGTCGAATTCGCGCTGGTCGCGATCTTCATCGGCCTCGCCTTCCGCTCCTGGGTGGTGATGTTCGCCTGCATCCTGCCGGGCATCTTCCCGGTGGTGATGTCGGGAACGGTGCTGTGGGCGATGGGCGAGGGCCTGCAATTCGCCAGCGTCGTCGCGCTTACGGTCTCGTTCGGTCTCGGCCTCAGCGCCACCATCCACTTCCTCAACCGCCTCCGGCTCGAGAGCAAGCCGGGCGTCGGCTCGGCGCTCGCGGTGGAGCGGGCGACCGTGCTGGTCGGCCCGGCGCTGATCCTGACCACGGTGGTGCTGGCCTGCGGCCTCGTCGTCACCGTGTTCTCCGACCTGCCGTCGCTGCGGCTGTTCGGCTGGCTCAGCGCCTTCTCGATGGTGATGGCCTTGGTCGCCGACCTCTTCATCCTGCGGCCGACGGCGATGTGGCTGATCAACCTGCACGCCAAGCTGCAGGGGACCGACAAGCCGGCGATCTGAGCGGCGAGGCAGCTAAGGCTGCCCTGCCTCACGCCTCGATCCGGACGATCCCGTACGGATTGAACTTGAAGTCGTCCTCGGCGTAGTCCTGCTCGTGCGAGAGCGTGAGCTTGCGCTCGCGCAGCGTCACCTCGATGCCGCGCTCGGCCATGGCGTTGGCGATCTCCTCCATCGCCATCACCGCGGACCATTCGTTGCCGCGCGATTTCGCGACATGGACCTCCGGCAGGCCGACGAGGTGATAGCCGACGGTCTCGTAATAGCTGTTACCGGCGAGCGGGCGCTTGGCGAAGGCAAGGCGGCAGGCCTTGGTGACGGCGGGGGTCATGCTGAGGCCCTGGCTGGTTATGGCGCCCTTGCGCGCCTGATCCATGAGACCTCGCCACCGCGCGATGCCGTGAGCGACGCCGGCGCTCTCGCCCTTCGCCGCGACGGCGCCCGCGTCGAGCATCTCGTCCACGATCTGCAGGGCCGCGGCCGAAAAGGCGGCCGTCTTCTGCTGAGCCATCGGCGGGCCCAGCACGTAGAGGACTGATTTGTGGTTGGCCACGGCCGCTTCGTCGGATGCGGACCATGCCTTCGGGAAGACGCGGTCCCAGCACACCCCGAACGACCGCTCCATGTGCGGATCGGGCTTTGCTTGCGAATGGGTGCGGTCGATCTCGAAGCCTAAATCGGCGATCGTCTCGGCCACCGCCTTCGGCGGTCGCAGCAGGCTTTCATTCTTTCCAAGGAAGCAGAGCACGTGACGCGGCTTCACGGACGAAGGCTGTATGTTCGCTCCCTGCTGATCATTGGCGAAGGCGTGAGTGGCGACGAAGAGCCCGGCGGCCTTGAGCAGATGTCTGCGTATCGGGTCCATCTCGGCAAGTCCGTTCCGGGTGAGTTCATGCCAGCAAAAAGCCCCCGGCTCGCGAGAACCGGGGGCTAATGATTCCATTCACGCTGAACGAAATCAGCCCTTCGTCATCGTGATGTTGACGCCGCGGATCTCGCCCTTTGAGCTGATCTGCACCGTCTGCTTGGTGCCGTTGGTGCGCAGCGACAGATTTGCGGCAAAGCCGTTGGCCTCGACGAACACGTCGATCTGGCCACCGCCGGCGGTGCCCTGGAGATTGCCGAAGATGTTGCGGCTGGACTCGCTCCAATTTCCGGAGATGCGCTCGCCCTGGCTCGTCACGTCGCTGGTGAGGTCGAACTTGTAGCTGTCGGAGGCGCAGTGCAGAGCCTGCTTCAAATTGAGGCCGCTGCCGGCGACCTTGTAGTCGGCCTTGCAGCGAATCCGCTCGGTGGAGCCGTCGGACAGCGACACCGTGCCGGTGCCGGTCCACGCGCCGTCGAAACCGGCAAACGGGCCGGACGACTGAGCGTGGCCTGCCGAAACCGAGAAGAGCAGCGCCGCCCCGATGCCGGCCGCTTTGATTGCCAGTCCAGATCGCCCAAAGAATTTCATCTCAAATATCCCGTTTTGGAACGACGCCCGCTTACGCGTGATAACGTCTCGCCACATCGAAAGTTTAGTGCTCCGAGCCAGTGTCAGGTTCAAAGCCCGGCCGCCAGAGATGGCGGTTCACGACGCCTCTCGCCAGACCTGGACCGGTCGATTTGCCCTGTTTCTGCGTGTTTCCGGCGGGAAAGGCGGGGTGGACAGATGCAGCTCTGCAACAGGTATGCAGTAAAACGCAGTGCTTCCGAATTATGACGTAGTATCAATCTCTTACATCTGCCAATGAAGGCGCAGGGAAGACCTGATTTGGTGGGCGTGGCGCCAATTTGGCCGCATTTGCCAGTGCTTGTGCCTTCTCTGAGGCCGCACCTGTCGCGGCGACTTGCCATCAGAACAATCCGTTCCGGTCCTCCGCCCTGTGCAGTCCGGGTCCGGTGCGATTCTGCCGTCAGAATGAAGGAATACAATGCGTAAGCTTCTCGTCGCTCTCACCCTGCTGTCGGCATCCCTTTCGACGGCGGCCTTTGCCCAGGCAGGGCGCGGCACGGACGCCGAGCAGAAGGCCTGCACGCGCGACGTGCAGAAGTTCTGCCGCCCGGTCATCGACCAGGGCGATTTCACCATCCTGGCCTGCCTCAAGGAGAACCGGGCCAAGATCTCGCAGGCCTGCGACCAGGTCCTGAAGACCCACAACCAGTAAGCTCGGCCACTGGCCCACAAAGGCGGCCTCCGGGCCGCCTTTTCGGGCCCGATCCGCGGAAGGGCAGCCATCGAGAGACAGGATTGGTTTTGCGGCCGTATTCCCCTATATGGGGGCCGCGGCGGATCGCCGGCATGAGCCCGCGCGAGCGAAGAAGCCCTTCCTGTCCAAACGATTGTAAACCAGCCCTCGATGACCTCTGCGAGCGAATTGCGATCCGGTAAAGGTGACCGCGACGAGAATTTTCCCGTCGCGTCCTGGATCATTCATCCGCGTCATCGCGCCCTGATTCTGGCGTATTACAATTTCGTCCGCACCGCCGACGACATTGCCGATCACGCGACCCTGCCGCCCGATCAGAAGCTCGCTTATCTCGACCTGCTCGAGGCGGAACTGCTCGGCAAGGGCGACACCCAGGCTGAGGCCGTCATTTTGCGCCGTGCACTGGCCGAGCGCGGCATGGCGCCGCGCCATGCGCTCGACGTGCTCATCGCGTTCCGCATGGACGTGACCAAGCTGCGCTACGAGAACTGGGACGAGGTCATCCACTATTGCCGTTACTCGGCGATGCCGGTCGGCCGCTTCATGCTCGATGTCCACGGCGAGAGCACCTCGACCTGGGCCGCATCGGATGCGCTCTGTGCAGGCTTGCAGATCAACAATCACCTGCAGGATTGCGGCAAGGATTTCCGCGAGCTCAACCGCGTCTATCTGCCGCGCGATGCGCTGGCAGCACACGGTGCTTCGGTCGAGCAGCTCGGGCTTTCGCAGTCGCCGCCGGCGATGCTGGCCTGCCTGCAGGCGCTGGCCGTGCGCAATGAAGCGCTGCTCGACGAGGGCAG
Organism: Bradyrhizobium genomosp. III; assembly: GCF_000261705.1. Taxonomy (NCBI): domain Bacteria; kingdom Pseudomonadati; phylum Pseudomonadota; class Alphaproteobacteria; order Hyphomicrobiales; family Nitrobacteraceae; genus Bradyrhizobium; species Bradyrhizobium genomosp. III. The sequence goes on from NZ_AJQF01000140.1 coordinate 26,677, forward strand.
GGCGCTCGCTGCGGAGATCCGGGATTTCCGCCTCGGCGTCGACGTCGCGGTGATCCAGGCCTATGCCGACCGTATCGTGCGCCTCTTGAAGGTGCGCGATCCCCTGCGCGAGCGGGTGCACCTGAACAAATTCGAACTGCTCATCTTCAGCCTTGCCGGAATGATCGGCGAGGCCGGCCGCCGCGCAATTGGACGCAAGGCCATTTCCAGACCGGGGACTGCACATGACGCTTGAGGCGACCTCGCCCGGCGCCAATTATGGCTCGACCGCATCCGGCAGCTCCTTCTACGCCGCGATGCGCATCCTGCCGCATGACCAGCGCGAAGCGATGTTCCAGATCTACAGCTTCTGCCGCCAGGTCGACGACATCGCCGATTCCGACGGACCGCGCACAGAGCGGCTCGCCGCGCTTCAGGAATGGCGCAACGACATCGACGCGCTCTATCAGGGCAATCCGCCGCCGCGGCTGAAGGACTACGTCGGCTCGGTGAAGACCTTCGGCCTCAAGCGCGAGGATTTCCTCGCCATCGTCGACGGCATGGAGATGGACGTCCCGCAGGACATCCGCGCGCCCGACATGGCGACGCTGGATCTGTATTGCGATCGCGTCGCCAGCGCGGTGGGGCGGCTGTCGGTGCGGGTGTTCGGCCTGCCCGAGGAAGACGGCATCCAGCTCGCCTATCATCTGGGCCGCGCGCTTCAGCTCACCAATATCCTGCGCGACATCGACGAGGACGCTGGCCTCGGCCGGCTCTATCTGCCGCGCGAGGCGCTGCTGCATGCCGGCATCACCTCCGACGATCCGAACCGCGTGATCGCCGAGCGCGCGCTGCCGAAGGTCTGCCTGCCGCTGACGCAGCGTGCGAAGGCGCATTTCGAGAAGTCGGACGAGATCATGAACCGCAACAAGCGCCGCACGGTGCGCGCGCCGCGGATCATGTCGAAATACTATCATTCCATTCTGGATCTCCTGATTGCGCGCGGCTTCAACGCGCCGCGCCAGCCGGTGCGTGTGTCGAAGGTCACACGTATCCTGATCCTGCTTCGCTACGCTTTCATCTGATGCAAAAGACAGCTCATATCATCGGTGCCGGAATTTCCGGCCTCTCCGCCGCCGTGCGGATCGCCAATGCCGGCTTCAAGGTCGCTGTGCACGAGGCGACGCAGCAGGCCGGCGGCCGTTGCCGTTCCTATTTCGACGGCGCCACCAATCTCACCATCGACAACGGCAATCATCTGCTGCTGTCGGGCAACAGCCATGCGCGCGCCTATGCGCGTTCGATCGGCAGCGAGGCCGGCCTCGTCGGCCCTGACAGTGCGCAGTTTCCCTTCGTCGACATCAAGACCGGGCAGCGCTGGCAGATCGATCTCGGCACCGGCCGGCTGCCGACCTGGGTGCTCGACGAAGGCCGCCGCGTGCCCGACACCGGCCTCACCGATTATCTGAAGCTGGCGCCGCTGATCTGGGCGTCGGAAGACACATTGGTCGGCAAATCGATTCCTTGCGAAGGCGTGCTCTATCAGCGTCTGGTGCAGCCGCTGCTGCTCGCGGCGCTCAACGTCGATCCGCCCGAGGGCTCGGCCGGGCTTGCCGGCGCCATCGTGCGCGAGACGCTGCTTGCCGGCGGACAGGCCTGCCGTCCCCTCATTGCGCGCGACGGCCTCAGCGCCGTTCTGATCGAGCCGGCCGTGAAGTTCCTGCAGGACCGTGGCCATACCGTTCAACTCGGCCATGAGCTGCGGTCCTTCACGAGCACTGACGGCAAGGCCAGTGCGCTGAATTTCGGCGGCGAGGATGTCGTTCAGATCGGGGAGGGCGATGTCGTCGTGATGGCGGTTCCGCCGCGTGCTGCTGCGAACCTGCTGCCGGGCGTGAAGACGCCGACCGAATACCGCGCCATCGTGAATGCGCATTTCCGGATCACACCGCCGCCGGCTTCGGCGCCGATCCTCGGCGTGATCGGCGGCGTCGTGGAGTGGCTGTTCGCATTCCCGAACCGGTTGTCCGTCACCATCAGCAACAGCGACCGTCTGGTCGACATGCCGCGTGAGGAACTCGCGCAGACGATCTGGAACGACGTCTGCAAGGCCGGCGGCGTGTCCGGCGAGCTGCCCCCTTGGCAGATCGTGCGCGAGCGCCGTGCCACATTTGCGGCGACGCCGGCGCAGAATGCCCTGCGTCCGGGGCCGGTCACTGCGCTGAAAAACCTGTTCCTTGCGGGTGATTGGACTGCTACGGGATTGCCTGCAACCATCGAGGGATCGGTCCGGTCCGGTGATCGCGCCGCCGATCTGGTTCTCGCCGCAAAGCGGCCCTGACGGGCAGACGTCCCGGCCAATTTCAATCGACTATCGGAGCAATCGAGCGAGATGGATTCCGTGAACGCGACCAGCCGCGAAGCCCTTCAATTGGGGATCTTGCAATCGGGCATCCTGGAATCGAGCATTGCATCGGCGACGCAGGGCGTCCTCGACTTCCAGCAGGCGGACGGCCATTGGGTGTTCGAGCTCGAGGCCGACTGCACGATTCCGGCCGAATACGTCCTGTTGCGCCACTATCTCGCCGAGCCGGTCGATGCCGTGCTCGAAGCCAAGATCGCCAATTACCTGCGCCGCATTCAGGGCGCCCATGGCGGCTGGCCGCTGGTGCATGACGGCGAGTTCGACATGAGCGCCAGCGTGAAGGCCTATTTCGCGCTGAAGATGATCGGCGATTCCGTCGACGCCCCGCACATGGTGCGCGCGCGCGAGGCGATCCACGCGCGCGGCGGCGCCGTCAACAGCAACGTCTTCACGCGCTTCCTGCTTGCGATGTACGGCGTGGTGAGTTGGCGCGCGGTGCCGGTGCTGCCGATCGAGATCGTGCTGCTGCCGTTCTGGTCGCCGTTCCACCTCAACAAGATCTCATACTGGGCGCGCACCACCATGGTGCCGTTGATGGTGCTCGCAGCGCTGAAGCCGCGCGCGAAGAACCCGAAGGGCGTCGGCATCGACGAGCTGTTCCTGCAGGATCCCCGCTCGATCGGCATGACGGCGAAGGCGCCGCACCAGAGCATGGCCTGGTTTCTGCTGTTTCGGTCGCTCGACGCGATTCTGCGCGTGATCGAGCCGATGTTCCCGAAGGCCTTGCGCAAGCGCGCCATCGATGCGGCGCTCGCCTTCACCGAGGAGCGGCTCAACGGCGAGGACGGCATGGGCGCGATCTACCCGCCCATGGCCAACATCGTCATGATGTACGACGCGCTCGGCAAGGACGAGAACTTCCCGCCGCGCGCGATCACGCGCCGGGGCATCGACAAGCTGCTCGTGATCAAAGACGACGAGGCCTATTGCCAGCCCTGCGTCTCGCCGGTGTGGGACACGACGCTGACGGCGCATGCGCTGCTGGAAGCTGGCGGCGACAAGGCGGTGCCGGCGGCCAAGCAGGGCCTCGACTGGCTGATCCCGAAGCAGGAGCTCGAGGTGAAGGGCGACTGGGCCGTGAAGCGGCCCGACGTGCGTCCGGGCGGCTGGGCCTTCCAGTACAACAACGCGCATTACCCCGATCTCGACGACACCGCCGTGGTGGTGATGTCGATGGACCGCATGCGCCGGGAGCACGGTGCGCCCGGCTACGACGTCGCGATCGACCGGGGACGGGAGTGGATCGAGGGGATGCAGAGCGACGATGGCGGCTGGGCCGCCTTCGACGTCAACAATCTCGAATACTATCTCAACAACATCCCGTTCTCGGACCACGGCGCGCTGCTCGACCCGCCGACCGAGGACGTCACGGCGCGCTGCATCTCGATGCTGGCCCAGCTCGGCGAGACCGAGAAGACCAGCAAGCACGTGGCTGACGGGGTCGCCTATTTGCGGAAGACCCAGCACCCCGAGGGCTCCTGGTACGGCCGCTGGGGCATGAACTTCATCTATGGAACCTGGTCGGTGCTCTGCGCCCTCAACATGGCCGGGGTCGACCGCAAGGACCCCATGATTCGGAAGGCCGCCGGCTGGCTGGCCTCGATCCAGAACGAGGACGGCGGCTGGGGCGAGGACGCCGTCAGCTACCGGCTGGACTACCGGGGATGGGAGGCCGCCCCCTCGACCGCCTCGCAAACGGCATGGGCCTTGCTTGCCCTGATGGCGGCAGGCGAGGTTGATCACCCGGCCGTCGCCCGCGGGGTGGAGTACCTGATTGCAACACAGAACAAAAAAGGACTGTGGGACGAGCAGCGGTACACCGCCACAGGCTTCCCCCGCGTGTTCTATCTGCGGTATCATGGTTACCCAAAGTTCTTTCCGTTGTGGGCACTGGCGCGGTATCGGAACTTGCGGAACACCAACAGCAGGGTGGTAGGGGTCGGAATGTGACTTTGGGGACGGGGGACTATTTTACCGTGGGTAATGCCATCGACCCGCGGCCGATACTGATCGTGACCGGACTGGTTCAGGAGGCCCGCATCGCAGCCGGGCCGGGAATGGCCGTTATTTGTTCATCCAGCAGCCCGACCCAGTTGCGGGCGCTGCTGACGGTGGTGGATCCAGAGACGATTCGCGGCGTGATCTCGTTCGGCGTGGCCGGCGGGCTCGACCCGAGCCTGCGCTCCGGCGACGTCGTGCTGGCGACCGAGGTGCTCGACGGCGATACCCGTTGGGCCGCAGGGCTCTCGCTCGGCGACGATTTGATCGACCGCCTGACCTCGGGCCGCCGCCGCGTGGTGCGTGGCAGCCTCGCCGGTGCCGAGGAAGTGGTCACCAAGCGCGCCTGCAAGGCGGCGCTGCATTCGGAGACCGGGGCTTCTGCCGTCGACATGGAAAGCCACATCGCGGCCGCCTACGCCACTGAAGCCGGGCTGCCCTTTGCCGCGGTTCGCGTCATCAGCGACCCCGCCCACCGCGCGCTGCCGGCGCTCGCCCGCGCCGCGATCAAGCCGAACGGCCAGATCGACCTCGCCGCCGTGCTGCGCGGCATCGTGCGCAATCCCGCGACCCTGCATGCCCTGGTCTCGACCGGCATCGACTTCAACCGCGCGCTGCGGAGCCTGCGGGGCTGCCGGGATTATCTGATCGGCACGGAGCTGATCGAGAGCGAGGTAATGGTGTCGAAGGCGGCCTGAGCGGGGGCTTCGAGCCGAGAATAATGAAAAGGCCCGGTCGCCCGACCGGGCTTTTCTTTTTTGAACCACGAGATCGTCGTCACAGGCGGAGGATCTACTCGATGCGGCCTCCGCACGCGACCTGACAGCTTGAACGTGGGCCCGTCTGCGATTATCTTACATTTGTCTTACATCGGAAAGGTCGGGCAATGGCCGCCAGGGACAAGCTCACGACGATCGTTTCCACCAAAGGCCAGGTCATTCTTCCCAGCTCCGTCCGCCGACGGCGGGAGTGGAAGGCGGGAACGCGGCTTACCGTCGAGGAGACTTCGGAGGGCGTCCTGCTGAAGCCGGCGCCGGCCTTTGATGCGACGCGACCGGAACAGGTGTTCGGGGTCCTGGCTTACCGCGGCAAGCCGAAGACGCTCGAAGAAATGGACGAAAGCGTCCTTGCTGAAGCCAGGCGGCGGCATGATCGCGATTGATACCAACCTGATCGTCCGCTACCTGACCGGAGATCACGCCACCCAATCCGCACGTGCCCGCGCCCTGATCGACGGCGAACGGGTCTTCGTCGCAGCCACGGTGCTGCTCGAAGTCGAGTGGGTGCTGCGAAGCGCGTACGGCTATCAGGCCGCGGACATCGTGCGTGCGCTTCGAGCCTTCGCAGGACTTCCGACCGTGACCGTCGAGGACGGCGCGACGGTCGCGGCGGCACTGGACCTTGCCGAGAGAGCAATGGATTTCGCCGATGCGCTGCATCTGACGAGATCCGGACATTGCGACGCCTTCGTCACGTTCGATCGCAAGCTCGTCAAGGCGGCGAAAGCGGCGGGGCATGCAGGGGTTCGTGAAGCACTGTAGTTGCGGCCATCGTCCGACTGATCGCTCGCGCAATCAAACAATTACGGTGACAGTGCACCAAATTGACGCCGTCCGCTTTGCGCGGCAAGGACGACGGCGTCACAGCGCTTGCGCCGATCCGCGATCGTTTTCCGGAGTTCGCCGATTTGCTGGCAACCGAACCGGAAGCCGATCTGTTCGGCGCCTGCGTTCAGCGAGAGCATCGGCCGACCGCTTGGAGATAACCGCTTCCTCGCCCGCATCGAGCTCCAGACGGGGCGCGTCCTGAAACCAGCCAAGCGCGGGCCAAAGCCGTCTGTGGAGGAAGACGAATATATTTAGTGCACTGTCACCGTAATTGCGGTCGCCATCCGCAATCGGGCTTTTCTTTTTGATCCACATGGCGACTGGTCCGCCGCGAGGGTGAGTTCGCGGGATGGCCTTTACTAAAACCATCGCGCTGATGTCCGGCCGGGGCCACGCGAGACGTCGGCCAAAACACCGAAATACTGTCTCTACTTCCACGCGAAAATATTCCACTTTCCGAATTTCGGATTTATGGCATCAAGCGGTTATCCGTGTCTTGCCAGAGGGCGCTTCGCGGTCGTCACGATGCGGGCCGGAGTGCGGTGGACGCGGCAGCGCCGGCGCGAGAGGCGATGACTGGACTGTGTTTTGCTCGACGTGTCAACGAACGAACCGTCTCGACGCGCGTAGCCGATCAGGAGAGCCGGCCCATGACATCCAATGTAACACCAAGAATGAGAGACCTGCCGGCCCAACGTTGCGCATCGACACGCAGCGCGAGACTGAAGACGCAATCATCGAAGATGCCAGCGAAACGGAAGGCAGGAATCGAGATCTCGTTCGCGCCGATGCACTATCGACCTTCCTGTAAAGCCCAGCGGTCTCATCGAAGGATGGCTAGGCTCCTTGCATTCCTTGCGCTGCAGAGAATAGCCAAGGAGCGAGCGGTGCGGTCGGGGCGGGGCGCAACGATATAGTACGTCGTGCGATCAGATAGGAGCAAACAAAAAACATTACAGCGAGCCCCTCGAAAATAAGAACGACGGATGGCGGCGCTCCGCTAAAGTAAACTGCAACTCCAGCAAAGAAGTAGTAGAAAAAAGCGATTAGGCAAGCGCCCATCGCAAACCAGACGAATTTGGACGGAGCCATAACATGCGGGGTTCTAAATAGACGATAAAGCAACAGCCCGCACGCCGTGATTCCCAATGGAATGATCGACGCACCTATTGTTGTCAGTACGAGGTCGCTGGCCATCAGCTTAGCCACCTCAGTCACAGCGCCAGGATTCCAAATCAAATCGATGATGGCGGGGTTAACTCTGGTACCAAGACAGCACCCCAGTGCAATTGCTAACCAAATAGCAAAAACATGAAAGAGGGCGCTTCGTGTTCGTATGTTTCCGAGTGAAATTACGCCAGCACAACGGAACATCACAGACCCTAGCGCAATAGCTATTGGAAACATGATCAAGCTTAGCACAATAGAAAGCGCCAGCATTTTAGGAGAGGAATAGACCAGCTGCGACATTTCAAGGAAGTTCGATGGAGGGGAGGCGTCGATAAGAGCAGCGGAAACGAAGCCTTCGAGACGAAGCGTCCGGATCTCGGCTAGAGTCAAGCCAATCACATAGCCCAAGAAGAACACTCCCCAAAGACTTGGCGCAATAATGGTCACTGGAGCTTCCACGGCCGCGCGCCGGGAAACTATGCTGGGGTGAGCAGCAAACAATCTTGACGACAAGGAGTGGACTCTTTTCTCGCGTCCCAGCGCTTCCAGCATTGATGGCGCACCAATAGTCGCCGCTGACGTGCTATCAGCATAAAGTTTGCGAACACGCAAAAAACTCCGGTGCTCGGCAAATAGGAGGATAGCCCAGACGCAGGATTTCAGAGTTGCAATAGCTAAAAGTAATAAGTTGGCTTTGAGCGGTGGAATCTGAGCAGCGATGAATGCCCCGAAAGGTTGGCCTGCGGCTTTCCAAGTAAGCCAACTTTGATAATTCATGGCGACGTTCATAAAAAAATATTGCGCGACCGTGGCAATCAGCAGAACAGAAGATGCGACCACTAAAGCTTGCGCGAAGAAAGTTATTGCAAGGTCGCCGTTTCTGATGTGACCAATTTCGTGTGTTATACGGGCATCAAATGCGTCAGGCTGTTTGATCCGCAAAAGGAGCAGCCCGCGTCCAAGTAAGAGATATTTCTTCCAAGGCAATCCAAACGCGAGAGCATCGTGGTTTCGAATATCGCGATCCATCAGCAACACGGGTGTCGCAACGCCCAATCCCTGACATAATTCTTGAATCTTAAGTGTGACCGGATCATTTGCGTCTAACTCGCGCGCAGGCCCGAAGGAGTTTCTCCGCTTCACGGGGTGGAGGAGATATAAAAGGGTCGCTGATAGAAATAGAACGATCGTAGCAAAGCTCCCGCCTTCCATGGTGCTGAACGATGGCGCCTGAGACGTGAAGGGAGGAGAACTTCGCAGCACCCACGATTCTCCGCTCGTAAACGCTAAAAGTGCAGCAAGCGAGATGAGCAGGGCAAATCGAGCTCTGGTGGCACTGGGCAGTTGGGCAGGATTCAGCCGCGCGACCGAAGTCATTGCTGCCCGAATGATCTTGTAAGCGTTTGAACAATTCGGATCGATTGAGCTTCATCCAATCCCTGTTCCACCGAAATCCTTTTGGCAGCGTCCAGCAGGGCGTTCAGGGCATTGGGCTTAAGCGCGAATGGAGGAGGGCTCGAGAGCCTGCTTTCGATCCACAGCCTGAGCTTTTTGCCGAAGCTCTCTCGGAATTGTTTCGCAGCGTCGTCTGCTAAGCCTCTCAAGACGGGCTCTGCGGCCTTCCAAACAGCTTGCAGTGCGACTTTGCCAATTTCGTAAAGTGCTACTGCAACAACGCCACCTTCCGCTGATACACCAAACGCTAGCGTTCGATCTCTGCGCGCTGATTTTGGACGCTGATGAGCATCAATAAGCTCATCAAAGAAAGGTGTTTCAAGAGGGGCTATTTCGCCTGTCAGATTTCTACCAAAATCGCGGGCAAGATTTTCATATTCGAATTCCTGCAAAAGAATCCTCCCCCTAAAAGGCCACAACTTAAAGGAAAATCTGGCGCCTACGCAACCCCGCTTGGTGCGACTTACTAGCGCTACCTGAGGAGGCTGCCGATACTCAGGGTTTTTCGCGCCCTATCGATTGCACAGCTGGCTCTCCAGTTCCCTCCGATTATGATTCTCCTGACCCTCCTTAAGTTTGGCCGAGCGATAGGGCTTTTTCGTCTGCTGACGGAGATCGAATATCGCGTCAAGTCCGCGGAGGGTAAACGTTTGGCATCCCTTCTTTGGTGGATGTATGCGATCGTTGATCGGCTTGCGCTGCAGCGCTGAATTGGCGACGTTTTCCAACCCGCGGTAATTACGAATTGCGGTGACGGTGCATTAATTGACGCCGACGGCTGCCGCGGCTTGGCTCGTCTTGCCCGTGACGTCACTCCCGGCCATCTCATGTCACCCAGCGTGGCAACAGTCGCCATCGCACGTTCTTCGAGGGCGGCTACTATGCGCTCTATCGCGATCTGCTGGGACGGCGAACTGTACCTCATCCTGGTGCCGTCCGACGTCGACGGGCTCCGCCGTGCGCTCGCGCGCCTCCACAGCAGCCATGCCGTGATCACCTAAGCGCGAACGTAGGGTCGGTTCAGCGCCGCCGCCATGGACGAGGAGTATCTCAATTACGGTGACGGCCGGCAAATGCAATGCCGGGCTACGGTTCTACTCTGCATGGGGTTGTTTTTTGATCTTTGCAGACGCCGGACGATCGAGGGAGAGGGCAGATGTCAAAATGACCCGTCGGGCAAAACAGGCGAACACCCGTCAATCCCTTCCGGCAAAAATATTCCACTTTCCCGAATTTCTGATTTGTGGCATAGAGCGGTTATCCCGGCCCTCCCATAGGGGCGCTTCGCGATCGTCACGAGATGCGGGCCGGGGTGCGGTGGACGCGGCAGCGCCGGCGCGAGAGGCGATGACAGGGCGGGCGACCGTGAGTCATGCGCAACGCGGGACGAACGGCGTGGTCACAGCGGTTTTGGTCGTCGTCGGGGGCGAGCACACGCTAGCTCCCGGCGATCAGGTCAAACCGTCCGCGGACGGAGAAGTCGTGTGGTCCTGACGCCCGGGGTTCTGGCGTCAAGGCTTGCGGTGATGTGGCGGCCAACCGGTGCGCACATCGATCAGCTGCAAGGTGACGGGGGCAATAGTGCAACGCTCCCCGGGGAGAGCACGAAGCACACCGTTAAAACCATCCGCGCAGGGAAGGCCGGGCGACCGGCAACACCTGTAGTCCACCCCGTGTGCGTTTTCCATGCACGCGGACCGCGGGTGCCGCCGGCGCCCGGCCTTCCCTGCGCCCTCTGGTCCAGTTGAGGGCGGCGACGATCAGCAAAACTCGGGCGAAAGAAGCCGCGGGAATGCGAAGGTGTGTCTGCGATGGAGAGCGCGAACGGCAAGAGCAAGCTGCTGCCGCACACTCCGTCATTGCGAGCGCAGCGAAGCAATCCAGGCTGTCTCCGCGGAAAGATTCTGGATTGCTTCGCTGCGCTCGCAATGACGGCGAGGGAGAATGACTCGATCTCCTCTCGTGCCCCGGACGCAGCGCAGCGTCCCTTCGACGATGCGCTGCAGAGCCGGGGCCCATGCATCGACACGGCACGCGGCTGCTGGGTCCCGGCTCTGCGCAGCAGCGCAAAGAGCGCTGCAGTGCGTCCGGGACACGGACCGCCGGCACAACGACCCACAAAAGAGAAGGCCCGGTCGCGATCGCGGCCGGGCCTTCGTGGTGAGAGTTGATTGTCCCGCTTACGCCGCGGTCGAAGCCTTCTGCGCCGCCTTGGCCTGTGCAGCGTCGGCCTCGTCCTTGCGGATCTCCGACAGGCGCTTCTGCACTTCCGCCGAGAAGATGTACTGCGCCGGGCGCTGCTTGCTCATGTCGATCTCCGGCGCCATCGGACCGGAGGTCCTGATGCCGCGCAGCGACACCCACATCGCCTTCAGCGGGTTGTTGAGGGCTGCGGTGGCCGCCGTCGGCTCC